>CAZPCF010000188.1:0-4078 GCA_964585045.1 uncultured bacterium | reverse complement strand
CACAGGACGTATTTCTCAAGCTTCATCAAAAGCTTGATGCCTTCAAGTTTGAAGCATCGTTCAAGACCTGGCTTTACCGGATCACGGTCAATACCGCCCTTAATCACGCAAAAAAAAGAAGCCGTGTGACGACGCGCGAAGTGGAAGAGATATTCGAAGATCCAGCGACCGTGACACAGCCTGATGCGACAAAAAGGATCGAAGCCGGAGAAACGGAGCATCAGCTCAAGATCCTGCTCGATCAACTGAACCCGGACCAGAGGGCTTGCATCGTGCTCCGGGAGATCGAAGGGTTGGATTATCAGGAGATCGCAATGAGTCTTGGCATCAACATCAATACGGTCCGTTCGAGGCTCAAAAGAGCCCGGGAGACCTTGATGGCCCTCGGGCAAGCCCAACTTGGGCAAAAGGAGGTGACGAGCCATGGAATGTAAAAAAGTTCAGGATCGGCTCATAACCGAATATATGGACAAAGAACTTGGCGCGGAGGAAAATGCCGAAGTTGAGCGGCATCTCAGCGCGTGCCCGGATTGTCTGGCATTTTTTGGGGCGGTCCAAAAAAGCGCTGTGGTTCCTTTTAAAGGGGCCGGAGAAATGCAGCCGGATGGCGCCGTTTGGCAGAGGATCCAAGAGAAGATCGAAGCAGAACAAGCGCATTCCGGCGGTGGGTTCTGGAAGCTTGTGGATATTTTCGTGTCCCGCTTTCCGTTCCCTGTTCCCGTGATGCGTATTGCTTTTGCGACGGCCTTGATCCTGGCGGTCGTGGTGCTCGCGAATTGGCCGTCCAGTTACGCGGACCCGGCCTACGGATACATTTCAGAGCAGATGACCTTCATGAACGAGCTCAAGGCCGGGAATACAGACCTCTTGAACGGCGATCTGAAGGGTTATGTGGGAGTTCTCGAGGAGATAAGTAGGTGATGGAACTTTTATCGAACGCGAGTTGTCTTATAAGACAGAAAAGGGAGGGTTCCAAAATGAAAAACAAACTGACGAAGATCGTGGCAGTATTGGCGGTGGCGGGGTTGATGGCCGCGGGGCCGGTAGCTTATGCCCAATCGGAGGGGGATAATCCGGAGGGTGGCAAAGGCTATAAGCATGGGGAGGGGAAGGAGTTCTTCAAGGACCTCAACTTGACCCCGGAGCAGAGAGAGAAGCTCAAGGCGCAGCGCGAGACCGGAAAGGAAAACAACAAGGCGGTGCGCGAGCAGCTGAAGACAAAAATGCAGGCGCTCCATGAAGTGATCGCGAAACCAGGGACGACCCGGGCGGATGCGAACGTACTCCTCGGCGAAGTGAATGCTCTCAAGGGGCAGTTGTTCTCCCAGATGATCGACGGCGTTTTCGCCATGAAGGAGATCCTTACGCCTGAGCAGTTCGCGAAGATGCAGGCGCAGCGTAAGGGATGGATGCAGAAGAAACATGATGAGGGTTGGGGAAAAAGGGATCAGGGGCCGAAAGAAGACTGAGTTTCCGCCCAGTATGTTAGTCAGGCCGGATCTTCCGTCAAAAGAAGGTCCGGTTTTTTTTTAGATCATTAGCAATCCCAGTGCGCTTCGTCAACGCTCAGATCGCCCCAGCGAGGCGATCTTCACTCTCGCGCTCGACTGCACTCGGCGGACAGGAATCGTCACGAGACAGCTCTCGGAGCTGATGGGAGCTTGATTCCGCCGCGGATCCCATCAGTGAGAGCGCAGGCTGGCACCCGCCGCAGGAGAGGGTGAACAGCCGGTGTCGAGAGGCGATTCCTGTCCGCACTGAACGACTCATAAAACCTATAGAAGGTTTAGTGCGGCACTTGCTTTCAATAAAATCTTGACGGAGAGCAAGTGCCGCCACCCTGCCCGTTCCGTCTCGCGAGCGTGCCTCCACGCACTGGGATTGCTAACCGTCTGAAGCAGGGTGAAGTGATAACGCCTGCTTCTCAGAAGGCCTATTTTTTGCTATCATACCCGCTCTATGGACCCCGTTAGATCTCTGACCGAATCGGAAAAAGAGGTCTTCGGGATATGTTCAACGAGTTTTAAAAATTTTAGGCCATGTTTCAAAATCATCGGAGATCTAACGGGGTGGAAACCTTATCCCTAAGACAGAACGACATCCTCCGGGGTGTCATCGAGACGCATATCGAGACCACCCAGCCGGTGGGCTCCCGCTCGATCGTTGAGAAATACGCCATTTCTTTTTCTCCCGCGACCATCCGTCATGAGATGGGCGCCTTGGAGGAGATGGGCTATTTGACGCACCCGCATACCTCGTCCGGCCGGTTGCCGACGGACCATGGCTACCGTTATTACCTGGATCATACTTCCTTTGAAGAGGGCCCCAAAGAACCTCTGAGCCGTTTGGAAGAAGAGCTTATTCCCAGGGATGGGGATGAGCGGATCGAGGAGTTTCTGGACCATGTCTCACTTTTGCTTTCCTCGCTCTCCCAGGAGATCGGATTGACCTTAATGCCCTTCGCGGAAGCCCCGGAGTCTGAAAAACCGGGCCGCCTCAAGCTTTCCTTGCAGGGTTTATCCTATATGCTTGAAAAACCGGAGTTCCAGGATGTTCGGAAGATCAGGAATCTTCTGGGTGTTTTTGAGGAAAAAGTGGCGCTGATGCGATGGGTCCTGACGCACGCGGATCCGGAGCATGTGTCAGTTTCCGTAGGCCGTGAGCATTCGCACGAAGCTTTGGAAGATTGCGCCATTGTGACGGCCCGTTATGCCGCGGGAAAAAACCGCCAGGGGGTTATCGCGATCCTGGGGCCCAAACGCATGGCGTACCGTCAGGTCATTCCCCTGGTCTCCCGCATGGCTGTGACGGTGGGCGATATTTTTGAACGCATGGAGCCCGAAGCCCTATGAGCCACCACAAGAAACATCACAATGAAAAACAGGGGAACGGGGAACGGGGAACGGAAAACCAAACGCCATCCTCGCCGCAAAATGACGGGAGAATAGAAGTTTCCGCGCAGGAATATGAAGACCTCAAGAAAAAGGTCGAGGAACTCGAGGGGCTTCGCCAGAAATTCCTGCTCGCGGCGGCGGACTATGAGAACGCGAAAAAACGGAACGCGCGGGAAAAAGAAGACTTCATCAAATTCAGCCAGGAACGGATCTTGAGGGATCTCCTTCCGATCCTGGATAATTTTGAACGTGCGGTGGACCACGCGAACACGGCTTCCGCGAATGCTTCCGCTTATGAGGACCTGCGGCAGAATTTGAAAACGGTCATTTCCGGTGTAGAAAGGGTGCGGAAGCAATTGACCGATATTCTCAAAATGTACGGGCTCAAGCGGATCGAGACGGAGGGGCAGGCGTTCAACCCGCATTTTCACGAAGCCGTTGCGCATGTGCCCGAAGAAGGCAAGGAAGACCAGATCGTGGACGAACTGGAGCCCGGCTACATGCTGCAGGACCGTCTTCTCAGGGCCGCCAAGGTCCGTGTCCGTGTGTCCCCCCAACAGAAGACGTCCGATCCCGAAGAGAAACAGGACGAAATTACCTGATCAGACGATCGTCCAAAAGGGACTCGTTGCTCGAGACTAGGGACTCGTAAAAAAACAACGAGCCAGACGAGTCCCGAGGGGCAAGTCCCGGATCCCAGATGTTATAAGGAATCATGCAAAAACGTGACTATTACGAAGTGCTGAACGTGACCCGGACTGCGGACGGGGAAATCATCAAGAAAAGCTACCGCAAGCTCGCACTCCAATATCATCCTGACCGCAATCCCGGTGATAAGGCGGCCGAAGAAAAATTCAAAGAGGCGGCCGAGGCCTACGCCGTACTGAGCGATCCGGATAAGCGGGCCCGTTATGATCAATTCGGCCACAGCATGGGCGGCGCGGGGTTTTCCGGTTTTGAAGGTTTTCAAGACGCGTTCGGCGGGTTCAGTGATATTTTCGGCGATCTTTTTGAGGATTTCTTCGGCGGAGGCGGGGGGGGCGGCAGGAGGCGCGGCCGCGGGCAACGGGGTTCTGACCTGGAATATACGTTCGAGCTTGAACTCGCTGAGGTGCTCACCGGCAAGACCTTTGACCTTGAGATCCCGCGCAAAGAAACTTGCGGCGAATGCCAGGGAACGGGCG
>CAZPCF010000187.1:0-4091 GCA_964585045.1 uncultured bacterium | reverse complement strand
CCCGCCAATCTTCGCGACCTGAAAGGTTCTTCCCGTTACGAGTTCGTGAAGGGCGATATCACGGATAAAAAGCTCGTCCTGAGGCATATGAAAAGGGCTTCCGCGGTCCTGCATTTCGCCGCCGAGACCCACGTGGACCGCTCCATTGAAAGCGCGGATGATTTTCTCAGGACCAATATCCTGGGGACGGCCGCTTTGCTCGAGGCGTCGCTCGCCTGCGGGATCAAGCGATTCGTCCACATGTCGACCGATGAAGTCTATGGATCGGTCGCGAAAGGCTATGCGGATGAGCGTGCGCCGCTTTTGCCAAATAGCCCCTACTCCGCCTCCAAGGCCGGGGCCGATCTTTTGGTCCGGTCTTTTCAGGAGACTTTCAAGCATCCGGCCATGATCGTACGGTGCACGAATAATTTCGGCCCCTATCAGTTCCCGGAAAAGGTCATCCCGCTTTTTGTGACGAATTTATTGGAGAACAAGACGGTCCCGCTTTACGGTCAGGGCAAGAACCGCCGGGATTGGATCTATGTCGAGGATGCCTGCCGGGCACTTCTCCTGGTCCTTGAGAGAGGCAAAGCGGGTGAGATCTATAACGTGGGTGCGCATCACGAGATGAGTAATCTCGACCTGACCCGCGCGATCCTCCGGCATTTCAAGAAGGGCAAGAAAATGATCCGCTATGTCACGGACCGCTTGGGGCATGATCTGCGTTATGCCGTTGATTTCAACAAGCTCAAACGGCTCGGTTTCCGGCCGCGTTGGAGTTTTCCCGAGGGGCTGGCGGCGACCGCGAAGTGGTACCGGGAGAACCCGGAGTGGTGGCGGCCTCTTAAACAGGACAAATACACGGTGAAGTGACCCCGCGGGATTTTTTTTCGCGGGAGTCATCCTGGCCTCTGTGCTTTCTTGCCTGCCTGTCGGTAGGCGGGCGAAAGCAAGATCAGAGGGAAGGATCTCGAAAGGGGATCCTTCGGCACAAAACGCCTCAGAATGACGGAATAGGCTAATGCAACAGACACTAGCTTTTAAAAGATACAAAGTAAATCTATGACAGAAAAAACACCCATGAAGATCCTGATCACCGGAGCCGGAGGAATGCTTGGAACCGACTTGGGGAATGTCCTGAGCCCGGAATTCGAGATCGTGGGGCTTGAGCGTCACCCGGTGACGCATCTGACCGTTCCCTACGATATTTGCGATCTGACGCAGGCCCGCAAGACCCGCGATGCTATCCTGAGCCACAAGCCGGAGGTGATCATCCACACGGCCGCGATGACCGATGTGGACTATTGCGAGGAACATCATGATGAGGCCCTGGAGAACAATGTCGCGGCGACCGAGCATGTGGTCGACGCCGCCAACGAGATCGATGCACCGGTTATTTTTTACAGCACGGATTATGTGTTCGACGGCAAAAAAAAGGGGGAGTATGAGGAAACCGATATCCCCAACCCGCTCAGCTTTTACGGGAAGACCAAACGGATGGGGGAGGAACTCATTCTCCGCGCCTCGAAGCGGGCTCTTATTTTTCGCATCACTTGGCTTTTCGGGATCTGGGGCCGGTGTTTTCCTAAAGCCATCCTGCGGCAGGCCGCGGAAGTGACCAAGATGAATGTGGTCGATGATCAGGTCGGGCGTCCAACGTGGTCGTGGGACGTCGCTCAAGCGATGAGGCAATTGCTCCTCGATAAAAAGGATGTCCTCTTAAAACCCGGAACGGAGATCTTTCATCTTGCGAATACGGGGACCGTTCATTGGGCGGATTATGCCCGGTTTATCTTGAAAGGCGCCGGGCTCGGGGCCGTCAAGATCAAGGATGTTCCGAGCGCCCATATCAAACGTCCCGCGCCGCGTCCGGCGAATTCCGTCCTGTCGCTTGAAAGATCCGAGAAGATCCTGGGGCTGAAATTGCGATCATGGGAAGAGGCAACCCTTGAATTCTTGCCGAAGTTGAAGACTGAGCTCGCCCTGCTGGAAGCAAAAGCGAAGGCCCAGGCCGCGGAAAAGGAGAATGCCGAGCCATGACGTCCAAGTCTTTACTTCTATTCATAGATGCTGACTTGGACAGTCCCAATGCCGATCAATTTCGACAGAGTCGAAATTGGGGCAGTCCAAACTACCGTTTTGGAAAAGAAATAATGAGTTTGGACAGCCATGATTACCCGTTTGTTTTTTATAAAGGAGGATCATGACGTCCCGGAAAACGTGCGTGGTCACAGGCGGCGGCGGATTTCTCGGGTCCCATCTTTGCGAGAGGTTCCTGGAACGGGGGCATCGCGTTATCGCGATCGATAATTTCCTTACCGGGAGTGAAAAAAATATCACACCGCTGAAAAAGAACAAGGCGTTCCGGTTGATCCGGAACGATGTCTGCAAGCCGATCCGGGTCCCGGGGCGCGTGGACTATGTGCTTCACTTCGCTTCGCCGGCAAGCCCGCTGGATTATCTTCAATTTCCCATCCAAACGCTCAAGGTCGGCGCGCTCGGGACGCATAACGCCCTGGGGCTCGCCAAAGATAAGAAAGCGGTCTTTCTTTTGGCTTCCACTTCGGAAGTCTATGGGGACCCCCTTGTGCATCCTCAGATCGAGGAGTATTGGGGTAATGTCAATCCGATCGGCCCTCGTGGCGTTTATGATGAAGCGAAGCGTTTCGCCGAGGCCTTGGTCATGGCGTATCACCGGACGCATAAGATGGATACCAAGATCGTCCGTATTTTTAATACCTACGGGCCAAGGATGCGCCTTCATGATGGCCGCGCGATCCCGGAATTCCTTTCGCAGGCCTTGACCGGGAAGCCGCTCACGGTGTTCGGTGACGGCCGTCAAACCCGCAGTCTTTGTTACATCAGCGATATGGTGAACGGTATCGAGAAGCTTTTGCTTTCACCGATGAATGACCCCGTCAATATCGGGAACCCGGACGAGATCTCCATGATGGATCTCGCAAAAAAGATCATCCGTATGACCGGATCTTCCAGCCGTATAGTGAATAAGGCCCTGCCCGTGGACGATCCGAAGGTGCGCCGGCCGGATATTACCAAGGCCAAAAAGCATCTTTCGTGGGCCCCGAAGGTCACCCTGGAGGAAGGGTTGGAGCATACGATCGAGTATTTTAAAAGAGCGCTGGGTAAAAAGTAATGACGCCCGAGTCTTTATCTTCGGGTTGTCATCCTGAGCGCAGCGAAGGATCTCGTCTGAGATTCTTCGGCCCGAATCTTGCTTTCGCAAGAAAGTGTCAGGCCTCAGAATGACGGACGAAAAGTCCAAAATTTCAGAACTCAAGTTTTGATTAAGGAGAATCATGGTGCCTTACCTGTCAGTGGTGATCCCCGCTTACAATGAAGAAAAACGCCTGCCGCGGTCACTCGAGACGGTGCTGGGTTTTCTCAAAAAGCAACCGTACGCGTCCGAGATCATTGTTTCGGATGACGGCAGTCAGGACCGGACGGTCGCGCTTGCAAAGGATCTTTTGAAGGGATTCCCGCATCAGATATTGATCACACATCGGAACCTCGGAAAAGGACACGCGGTCCGGCAGGGAATGCTCGCGGCGACCGGAGAATACGTTCTTTTTACGGACGCGGACCTTTCGACGCCGATCGAGGAGGTCGCAAGATTTTTAGCGCGTCTCGAAAAAGATCAGGACGTCGTCATTGCTTCCCGCGATCTTCCGGGTTCTCAGGTCGAGATCCATCAGAATTTTCTTCGCGAGACGATGGGGAAGGTCTTCAACCGTATCGCGTGCATGTTCGCATTCCGGGGGATCCGGGATTCTCAATGCGGTTTCAAATGTTTCCGCCGGGAAGCGGCTCAAAAACTTTTCACTCTCCAAAAACTCGACGGGTTCAGTTTTGATGTGGAGATTGTGTACCTGGCCCAGAAGCTCGGGCTTCGTCTTTTGGAGCTCCCCGTGATCTGGCGTAATTCCGCCCAAAGCCGTGTCCAAGTCCTCCGGGATCCTCTCATGATGTTCTGGGATGTCCTTAGGATCCGCCGTCTCCACTCCAAATGAAAGCTGTTCGCTTCCCCCGCGAAACGCTCGTTTTGCTTGCGATCCTGGCCGTTGCCTTGTTCGTTCGCCTGTGGGGTGTCA
>CAZPCF010000186.1:0-4097 GCA_964585045.1 uncultured bacterium | reverse complement strand
CTTTTTGATATCAGAGAGGACCCTCTGGAAAAAAACAATCTTGCCGCTGCCCGTGAAAAGGTTTTGGAGCGGATGCGCCCCCTTGCCGAGGATATCCTGGAAAAGAACAGGATCGTCAGAGAAAGAATCGGCTTCCAACTCACCCGTTCTGTACAAAAAAATGACGGACTGTCTTCCGAGCTAAGGTCATTGGGATATCAGTCCCTTGTTGACAATCCCTACGCCCCTAGTGAAGAGGCCCCCGCGGTTCATCCTCTTCGTCAAAAAAAACAGGTGACAGTCACCTCTGGGGGGACAGGCATGGGCTCGAAATTCCTTCTTTCAAACAAAATTTGAAAAGTGCTGAGCCGATCCCATTTCCACGTTCAAAATATGCCTTATCCCTGAGGTCAATCCCCTCCGGCAGGCTCCCATCGAACGAATATTTATCCACGAGCGGATCTTCCTCGTTTTTTAAATAACACCGGCTCGAACTATAGGCCCAATCTTCACACCGTTCTACCAACCCGGCATCCACGGGATTGAACTCCACGTATTGACCGCATGCCGCAAGATATCGCTCATCCTCGATCAAAAGGCTCTTGAATCGCTCTCGCCACAAGGGCCCATACCGTTTGTATTTCAAATTGTAATAATGCGTGTACTGCCACTTTCCCCATTGAAGACTCTTCGAAAATTCAGCGAGCTCCCCCAGTCGAAAAACCGCGTGAAAATGCGTGCTCATCAGACAATAATGATGGACCCGAAAATCACCGGCTTTTTTACTCTCCAAAAGGAAACCCAAGAATTTCTTGAAATCTTCATCCTCCCGGAAGATCCACCGGCCTTCGATGGCCCGGGAGAACACGTGCGTAAAACAACCGTCCGAAAGAATCTTGCCTCGCGCTTTTCTTGTCATGATCGTTCACTCAGCCCGCTTTCTCATCATCAAGTTGGATGCCTGTCCCCTTTTAGGTGACTGTCACCTGTTTCCCGCGCTTCGATCTTCCGGGAGAGGCGTTGTTTATCCGCTAAGGAAGCCTGCCTCCCTTGCTCATTTTGATCCCCCTTCAAAAACCACTGGACCTGCTCTAAAGCCTTTTCGTATTGCCCCGTTTTTTCGTAAAGTCTCGCCAGTGCATTACGCGGAACATTTTGATCGCCCATCAGCAAAGCTTTCCGGAAAAAAAGTATCGCCGAATTCAAATCTCCTTCTTTCTCCTTTTGATAGGCAACGTGTAAAACTTGCCATTGGCTTTCCATTTTTTTTATTTCCTGCACATATGTCATACCTAAATCCGTTGCCTCAGCTTTATTGACGGTAGAAAATAGCATCAGAGACAAGAAAAAGAATAACAAATCAGTCCGAGCTTTCATTTTCATCATGGCTCCAATTTAGACCGAAATTTTAATGGTTCAATCCTATAGAAACCGTTTTCTTTTGTTACACACCCGTCCGCCCTACTCAAAACAAGAAAATCATCCAGTGCCGTCGGGCCTTCTGCTGCCGCCAGCGTCAGTTCCCTCATAAATAAGCTGGTTTTTCTGGCGATCTCGCGTTCTTCAATACTACCGTATTCAAATGTCGGATCATAACTGAAATCGCTGTGTCCGGCTCCGATAATTTCAATATTGTACTGGTTTTGAAGCGATGAAATATTCCCATCTTGATCTGCGATCTGGAAATCACGATGCTCCAGAAGAGGAACGGCAGGCCCGGATTTCACACCCCGCACACGAATGAGCGTCTCAAGATACGGATCGTTAATGATCCCGTCACCCATGTAGGGCCCTTCATAAACAACCAGTGTCTTGATATGAGAACGATACTCATCACCCATATTTTCCAGCACCTCGATCATGGGCTGGAAATTGCCCGAATGGGAAAAATGAACGAACTTTATATCGGGATCGAGATCGAACTCTTGCTGGTTCAACTCGATGAGATCAAAATATTGGATCAGTTCCTTCTCGATCTCGTCGCGCATAAAGTTGCACCCAAACCAGGTATCGGCTACCCACTTGAAAACATTTCCAACGAGCGAGGTTTCTTCATAAAGCGTCACAGGGAGGGACCCTGTCGTCAGGATATTCCCGTGGCGATCCCGCGCAATGTTGCCGTTCGCATCAAAGAGCACGACTCCCGGTGTTCCATTCACGGCTTGATCGTCATTCATATCCTCAATAAATACCGCCATGAGCGTGGGGATCGAATCCAACGACTCATGCGAGTTCCAGAACCCGTTCCCAAAACTGAACCCCGCCAGCTGCGCGACATCGCCCGGCTTAAGGTTTGTGTTGAAATCATAAAGAAGCTGATTCAATTCCTGCAGGTCCGGGGCCAGACTGAAATCGAACGTAAAATGCCCGTCGGCCGAGAGATGGTTCGAAATACCGAGAGCATAATTCGTGAACTCGATCGCCCCCTGCGCATCAAAAGACAACCTTCCATAAGCCTGGCCGCTCCAGTCCTTGAAAAGGATCTCCTTCACGCAGCCGTTCGGGTCCAACACGTCCCGGCGGACCACGCCGTTCCCCATCTGCTCTTCTACCAAAACCTGCGTGATCTTTCCGTTCGCATCGGTGTCCCACTGAACAACCCGGCGCACATGATCGTTCTCATCTTCTTCGAAGATCTGCCGGACCTCCAGCCTTGTCCCCATTGGAACGTACACGAACGCTATCGTCTTCCCGTTCTGCGTCAGTTGGACCTTCTTGGCAGACTCTCCTCCATACACGATATCCTCGGCAACGGAAATCCCATGCTGGATCCACGCGCTGAGGTTCATTCCCGCCGAGGTAAATTCCATAAGCGTTTCCCTGGTAAAAAGGGAAATAGCATATTTCTCGATACTGTCTATCAGCCCGCACTCCACGATCGAATCAAAAAGCTGCGGAAGCATGATTGGATCAAGAAAATGATAAAATGATTCGTCGACCGAATCGATAAGGCTATCCACCACATTGAATCTTGCCGGCGAAGCTAGAAAATCTGAAAAAATCCCACCAATCAACCGGCTAGATAAGGAACCCAGCAAAGATTTATCCAAATCCAGTTGGTCCATCACAAAACCTGCGGCTAACGAAAACACCCCGCCAAGGGTATCACGATCAAGGATGGCATCTTTGATGAGTTGGAAAATGCCGCCTGGCGCAAGGCTGCCCGAGCCCGGCTTCAAGAGGGCATCCAGAATATTTCCGGCAACAGCAGCAAAAGGAAGTCCCAACAGTTGGGCAATGCTGGAACTGAGTCCCATGGACCTTCCAACAAGTTCAAGACCGCCCATGGTGAGCTGGGAGGCGATGGTCGGAGCGATCTGGAGAAGTCCTGTTTTAAGAGTGAGGGTAGGATCAAAAAATGAGGTAAGACTTTGCGTCGCGACAAGGGAAAGTACGCTTGCGATCGGAGGAGAGAGGCCTATCTTAACCGCCATTTCCGATACGCCTTGCAGGACGAACATTTGAAGACCGGATTTCAAGAAGCTTGAGGTCGCGCTTCCAATCCCGAGAAATCCCCCGCCTACAAATGTCCCGGCGAGCAAACACAATTGAGGATCGAGCCCAAGCCCTTCCAGCCCCTTCGAGATACCGATGTTGAGCCCGGCCGCAATCAATTGCCGCGCCGCGATCTGTGTGAAACTAAATTCATGCGTTCCGTCCGCAAGGATCTTGATGCCATCGAACAGAAAGCTTTTCACGTTCGTGATCCCGGAACCAAAACTGCTAAAACCTCCGGGGAAACCGCCGGCAAGGAACTGAAAACCTTTCTGGATGAACTGCCCGACCGACTTAACGGATTCCCAAAGCACTTTTCCGATATTCGCCAACCCCTGTCCGATCGTGGAAAAAAAAGTCTGGGAGGACAGACTGGAAAACACCATCTTGAGCCCCTGAACCACGAATTGCCCGATACCAGCCACGATCCCAACGATCCCAGCCACAAGCGCCGCGTACCCGAGGATCTTCCCAAAAGTCGGGCTGATAAAGGAAACCGTGATCGACGCCACGGTCAGGACCATGCTGGCCACAAAGGACCAGAAGATAATGTCATCGATCCCGAAGAAAGCTCCCCTGACCCGCATAGCGTCTTCATCCGAAAGTTTTTTCGAGATAATGGC
>CAZPCF010000185.1:0-4099 GCA_964585045.1 uncultured bacterium | reverse complement strand
GATCTGGCGTCGGATGTTCGCCGATATCCAGAGCCCGAGCTTCGGCCTCGAGTTCGATCCCTCGCACCTCGTGTGGCAGGGGATTGACTACGTCACCCCCATCCGGGAGTTCGCCAACCGCATCTTCCTCGTCCACGCCAAGGACGCACGCGTGGACATTGACGGCCTCGACGCCCACGGCGTCCTGAGCTTGCCGCCGCAGTACCATACGCCCAAGCTCCCGGGCCTCGGCGACGTGAAGTGGGGTCCGTTCTTCTCCGCCCTCACCGATACCAAGTACGAGGGCCCCGTGTGCGTCGAGGTCGAGGACCGCGCTTACGAAGGGAGCCTTGCCATGCGCAAGGCAGCTCTCCGCCAGAGCGCGACCTTCCTCCGCCAGTTCATCCCGAAGGTGGCCTCCTAGGCCACCAAGGCCTTTGAGAAGTAGACGCCAACACGCGTCTCAACAACTCACCAGGCAGCGCCCCGTGCACACCAGCACGGGGCGCTCATCATTTATAATGTCGCACAATAAAAATAGGTGAGGCACCAATGGGGCAGGGGACAGAGTATAAAAAAACAGGGCTACGAACCCCGTTTTTATTTTTATATTTTTATTTTTAGTTTTTTATTATTTTGTTTTCGTGAACGCTTTTGCCATGTCCAGCCATTTTGCCTGGCGGGGATTGTTTTTGTATTTTTCCGAAGACTTGTGAATTTCTATAAGAGAACAAAGCTCGTTCTTTTTCCAGCCGGCAAGAGGTTTGCCTTTGTTGCACCCGATAATTTCAACTGCTTTTGACCAAAGCTCAAAATCTTTTTTCTTTTTGCCCGCCAAACAATTTTTCCGGAAAAATGGCACCACGGTTCCGGAAATCTCACCGATATTCTGCACAGAAAACCTTGCCTGTCCTTTTGAAACCGTAACTTTCCCGCAACCCATTTCTTTTTTAATTTTTTCTAGCGTTTTAACATTTTCTTTGGGGGAGGTAACAACAAACTGCGTTTTCCATCGGTAATACGTAGGCGCACCCGTGCGCTCGTGTCTCGTGTCTTTCCTAAACTGCAAATCAAAGCACCCATCATTATTTACTATTTTTGTTACACTAAAGATTTCTTTTACTGCCATATTTATAAATTATTTTTATATATAAATCTATTATAGCAAATATCTGATTATGCGACAATAGCTTAGCAAAGATATTTTCAATTGCTTCGCCCGTACGAAGCTCGCGAGCGTAGGAGGGTGCGACATACTGCAAGCGCCCTGCCCATGCCTGCCGGCCGGCATGGGCAGGCAACAAGTCATGTCAACACCCGTCCTTTATTGTGCGACTGAACTATCCTTTAAGTTAGGGGCTTTTTGATCTCAAATATTGACATGGATAAAAAAATATGGTAAAAGTTAGACAGTCCCTTCCACACATTTCTACCTTTTTCGATTGGAGCCAAACATGGAAGATCAGCTTTACCTGGTCGGGGAACCGGTGATGAGATCCTTCAATGCTGACACGACGAAAGACGAATTCTTCTTCCCCGCGGGACAGATCGGTTCCTGCAGGAAAGTACTGCAAGAAACCCGGGGCCCAGAGACCATCCGACAGAACCTACGCGCGGAATACCTCGCGATTGTCTGCGCGTTGCAGGCAATGGGCGTCGCTTTTCGTTTGGTCTATGCCCATGAAGACAAGATTGACAAAGGAGTTTTGCTCGCCTGCATACATATGGGAGCCAAGCTCATCGGATTCGGTCAGAATTTTTTCCCGCCAGACGTCATCTACCCCCGCGACTTCTGCACTGTATTGTCTGGACCCATGCTGGTTCTGCTCAATAACCACATGCAGGTGCTCATCTCGGAGAAAAACGGTTGGAAAATCGTTTCTTCTCCGTACGGTGAAGGTGGCCGAGTCCTTGTCAGCGGGAACACGATGGTCGTCTGTGAAAAGTTGATCGTCAAAGATGGCCAGTCTATCGACTCAGGCCAGGGGATGGAAGCAATCGAGGCAGCGGGAATGCGGGTCGGATTTTTCCCGCCCACCCTGAACGTGCGCTTCTCAGTCTCGAGGAATGAGGCGATCAGCTTTTTCTCCAACGACCACATCGACCGTGCTGCTTGTCTGCTGAAAGGCAGAAATGGCAGAACCTTCCTAGTGGTCGACCCCAAATTGGCCACTGTGGACTGGTCTAAGCCATTTGAAGACTGTCCGTGGACGCCACGGTCTCCGCGAGAAACCCGCGCCCACCTTCGGGACAGGCTGAGCGGCTTAGGGATTGAGGTCTGCTGGCCCTCGGAAATGGCAATTCCTTACTCCCTAAACATGGTTCAGTTCCCCGATGGCCGGGTTCTGATGACCGGTGGAGATCCGGAAGTCAGAAAGCTCATCGCCGATATTGTCGGCCCGGAAAATGTCTTTGTGACTTCGGTCCCAATCAGATATTTTCCGGCCTGGCTTTACGCCGGGATTCGCTGTTTGGTCAGCGAAGCGCCAACTCCAATCATCAAGAAAGCCCCGCAGTAACTCGCGGGGCTCTCCTTTTTATACAAATTCGCAAAACATATATTTTGCGACATACGATTACACTGATAAACAGCATAATAACAGCGTAGTTCAAAATACATTTTGCGACATTGTGTCCTGTTAAAACAGCGAAAATAACAGAGAGATTAAATATCTTCGATACATTTTACGACATTGTTATTTTAGGGTAATTTATATTGTGCGACAGAATAGAAAAGTCGAGTTTATGCTCGGCTCTTTAGGTGTATTGAAACTTTATCAACCCTAAACCAAAGCCTCTTCGACTACGCTCGGGCTTGCTACGGGGCGAAAAAAGGAGCTTGCCTGCGCAGTCAGGTAAATTTTTTACTACTTGAAAAAGTCTTAATTTAGAAATAAAGTTGTGATTTGCTATTCTAAAAATTTTTAGAATAGCACTTGGAGGAAAGCCGAGGTTAAGATAAGTAGGATTAGAGAAAAAAATAATCATGATCGTTTGGTTTGCCCAACGAGTTTTGAGTTGACAAATGTATAAATAGCAGTAGTATGTAGGCAGGGTCAGAAACGGTCAAGTGTTCACCCTTTGGTTCGCGGAAAGGAGTGTGGCGGATGGACAAGGCAATAAGGGATTGGATCGTCGAGAGAATGGTGGAATGCGAAAAATGTCCGAATGTGCTTGAGTGTCGTGAGGCAACGGGTCTAAGTCTTCGCGAAGACCTGACACGCGCGCCCAACAAAATCCTAGGGTGGATCGAGGACAACCTCCTTGAGTGGTGCGCGATGGCGGTGCGGGAGACTCATGTGTCTTGCAATCTCTCCGCCATCGGAGATAACCTCGACGCCGAGGCCGCCGAGCTGGTCGAGGCGCTCAAGCGGTGGTTCGCTGGCAACCCCGCCACACCCCCCGCGCCTTCTGCTGGGGAAGCATTCCCCAGTGAAGTGCTGAAGAAGGCTTGGGAAGAACCCTCGCCCTGACCACAGGTGGATTCTATGCGCCCATAATGGCGCATGTAGTTCGCGAAGCCCTGTCACCCCGCTGGCGGCAGGGCTTCTTCATTTGCAAAAATAAACGGCTCATACGCACCGTATGAGCCGTTTGCCGTACCCAAAAGCAAAATCCTAGAGTGCTTGATTTACGCTCCCGAAGCTATTCTAAAAATTTTTAGAATAGCAATAAAACTGCAGGTTGCCCACGGGCAACCTGATTTTCTTTGCCAAAACGAATCTGTTATAACAAAAAAGCCCCGTAGGGGTTTGGTCGTGCGTGCAAGGATTCCGCGAGGGAATCCTTGCACGCTGGTGGTCGCGCTGGCGATCACTTAGGTCGCTTCTTTGGTCACATCACCATCTTGATGCTCGTGCTTGGTCACCCTGTGGAAGGTGATGGCCATCAACATAGTGAATCCGGAGAAGAAACCCGGCGCTATAAGGCGCTCCAAGAGGGGCTTGCTCCAGTATGCTCCGGCCATGAAGGATAGCGTTCCTGTCACGATCGCTATGACGGTCATAGACAGGAACCACTGTCCCTTGGTGAAGTCTGGCCTGGGCGCTTCTTCTGTGTCTCCCTTCCCGCCTCCATGCTGTTCGGCTACGAGGCGCTTAAACTCAAGGACTTGACAGGG
>CAZPCF010000184.1:0-4116 GCA_964585045.1 uncultured bacterium | reverse complement strand
CCCTTTTGGCGCAAGAGACTTCGGGGTCAGTATGATATCAAAAAGTTTTATCCTAAAACCCTAAAATGAATCGGAGATCTGACAGGGTGAAAAAAGCATCCAAGAAACCTGCCCGGGCATCATCCAAAAAGCCCTCTGCGGGCAAGGTCAAGAAGCTCTCCTTGGGCAAAGCTAAGAAGCTCTCTTCGAGCAAAGCCAAAAAGCCCTTTCTGGGAAAAGCCAAAAAGAAGGTCCTGCCCGCGCAGTCTGCCAAAGTGAAGCCGGGCAAAAAGGGGGCCGCCTCATCGAAGCTCCATGGGGAGATGGTCCAAAAACTGCTGGTTCTCGGTAAGAAACAGGGCTTTGTGACCATCGAGCAGATGAAAAAACAGCTGCCCCCGGACATGAATAATCCGGAAAAAGTAGAAGAGATCATCGGCGTCTTGAATGAAAAAGGGATCGAAGTTACAAGCGGCTCGACGGGAGACCCGGCCAAGCCCGCTTCTGAGGCGATCCAAGATGTTGAAGCAAAAAAAGGGAAAGACTCCGAGCTCGAGGAGGACGCGGCAGTTGAAGAATATGAACGCGTCCGCATTGATGATCCGGTCCGCACTTATCTTCGCCAGATGGGTCAGATCTCGCTTCTGACCCGCGAGCAGGAAATCGAGATCTCCAAGAAGATCGAGGCCTGCGAAGAAGAACTGAAAAAAGTCGTTTATCAGACCAAGGCTGCGCGGTTTGAAGTACTTGAGCTTGCTAAGAAGATCCTCGAAGGGCAGGTACAACTCGAGGCGATCGTGGATGAAGAACAGACGGTCAAGATCCAGACGATCAAGAACAAATTTAAGCTGCTTCTCCGTAAGTTTCGCGCTTCCCGGAAAAAATCCAATGTAGTCGAACTTTTGCTGCAATTTAATCTTAGTATTGCCATTGTAGAGCAGATCATCGCGACCCTTCGCGCGAAGCTTCGCGAGCTTAAAAAGAACCGCGACGAGATCAAGAAATTACGCCGGAGTGGCGTACGCGGCAAGATCGGCAAGATCGAGGAGCGGAACCGCCAGATCCTTCACGAGTTCGGAGAGCCGGAAGAAAAACTCCATGAGCATTTCAAGGCCATTGTCCGCAAGGAATGGGAACTTACCAAGGCAAAGAAGGCGCTGGTGGCCGCGAACCTTCGCCTGGTGGTGAGCATCGCCAAGAAGTACACAAATCGAGGGCTTTCCTTTTTGGACCTGATCCAGGAAGGGAACATCGGTTTGATGAAGGCTGTGGATAAATTCGAATACAAACGCGGCTATAAGTTCTCGACCTACGCGACCTGGTGGATCCGCCAGGCGATCACACGTTCGATCGCGGACCAGGCCCGTACGATCCGTATCCCGGTGCACATGATCGAGACCATCAACAAATTTTTCCGCGCGTCGCGTCACCTGGTCCAAGAGACCGGGCGTGAACCGACCCCGGAGGAGGTCGCGCAGGTCATGAAGATGCCCGTCGAAAAAGTAAAGGGGATCTTAAAGATCGCGCAAGAACCGATCAGTCTTCAGACGCCGATCGGGGATGAGGGAGACACGAGCTTTGGGGATTTCATTGAAGATAAGTCCGCAGTGTCTCCGGCAAATGCCACGGCCTACAGCATGCTCAAGGAGCAAATGGATGACGTTCTTTTGACGCTTACCGAGCGTGAGGAGAAGGTCCTGCGTCTACGATTCGGGATCGGGGATGGCTACCCTCGGACGCTGGAGGAAGTGGGCCATATTTTTAACGTGACCCGCGAGCGAGTCCGCCAGATCGAGGCCAAGGCGCTTCGTAAACTGCGTCATCCTACCCGGTCGCGAAAGCTGAAGAATTTTCTGGATATTAAGCTGAGCGAGTAATAGAATCCTCCCTAGGTTGTTCGATTTGCGTGTGTTCTTGACAGCAGTGTTGGTGTTTGAGGTTTTTCCGAGGGTAAAATGCCAGAGCATAAAAAGTGTCTTCTTGTCATCGATGATGAAGATGATATCTGTCAGATCGTCAAAGAGAAGTTTGAGATCCTTGGCTATAAGGTCTTGACCGCTCTCGATGGGGCAGAGGGTTTTCAGAAAACCGAGGAAGGCAAACCCGATTGCGTTCTTCTTGATGTCCGCATTCCCAAAGGCGTGGACGGATTGACCTATCTTCGCAAGCTCCGCTCCTATCGCCATGATGACCTTCAGGAACAGGCCCGTGTCAGGAAAACTCCTGTCATCATGCTCACGGGTGCGGGGGCGACGATGCAACCGCTCTTTGAGCTCGAGGGGATCAGTGGTTTCATTGAGAAGCCTTTTGATCTTACAAATCTTCAGAGCAAGGTCGAGGCCGTCTTCCGGGTCCGTTAATTCGCCCGAGTCCTTACGTTCCTTTCATCAAGGGTGACTTGGGCCACACCGGTTCCAGGCTGTCGGGAATCATAAGTATTGGGCCCGCTTTTTCTCCTCATGGTTGATCGCGATTCTCTTTTCCTTCGAAGCTTTACCAGCCGCTTCATGCGCAGTACACCGCACTGATCTCTTAGCCCGTCTCTGTCGGCGAAATGTTTTTTGGACTACTTTCTATCGGCTTCAGGAGTATAATTTTACTCAGCCTCATCGCCCGGCCGTTTTAAACAGAAAAGCGAGAGCTTGAGGCTTTATTGGAGGGGTTCTGCCCCGCGCTCTGGTCGCTTCGTTGGAAAGCTGCACCGGCAATCGCGGAATGGTCAAAATGAAGATGCCATCAATCATTAAAAATATCGTCGTATTTTACAGGTACGATTGTTGCTGGCCGTATGCAGCCTCGTTTTTTTTAGCCCTGATCATTTATTGGCTTGATTTCTTCGTTACGGATACACGCCGTCATTGGGCAAGCCTTGTTGCCTACGGGATAATTTTCGCTTATTTTTTGCACATTGCTCGTCTTTATTTTCAGAACAAGATTGAAAAAAAGAATACAAAATTCTTCGCAGTATTTTTGTCTTCTAAAGTGGCTCTGTGGGGATTTGTATTGGCCCTGCTGTACGCAATGAGATGAAAGCGCTGTCTGGGAAGCCATGTGAAGGGCTTTGAAGATCATGGGTTGTCCTATAGCTTCCATAAATCCCGTGAGACTGCTCTAGAAAATTCTGATATACTCCGTCTCCGATTCATGATCCAAAGCATGCTTTCATCTCGCATCTGATTTTTGTCAACCCTTGATGAAATAAAATGCAAGACAAGGGCCTGTAGCTCAGTCGGTTAGAGCAGGCGACTCATAATCGCTTGGTCCCTGGTTCGAGTCCAGGCAGGCCCATTTTTTTCCTTCTTGACACTTCTCCAGGGTGAAAAGTACACTTGAGCGTGTTTTTTCATGCATCAAGCCATGAAGGGGCCTCTTATGAAAAAAATGAGACTTTTTGCGGTGTGGGCGCTTTTGGGTGTGATGTTCGCCTCGTGCGCGTTCCATTCTCCAAAGTATTCTTTCGGACCCTACTCGGAAGCGGAAAATTTTTATAAAAAGGGGAATTATCCCAAGGCGATCGAAAAGTATCAGGAATACCTGGCCAGCGCTCCCCGGGGGAACATGGCTGCGATCGCGGAGTACTACATTGCGAAAAGTCATCTTGCCTCAGGGGATACGGCCAAGGCCCGCGAAGGTTTCGACCGGGTGGTAACGCAATTCCCTGGGACGAGCTGGGCGGATTTTGCGAAGGAGCAGCTGGAGACTTTGTCCGGAGCACCCCGATCTTAGTCCCGATCCCTATCAATTTCAGAGGATCTGAAATTGGGGCAATCCCTGTCAGCCTTAAAGAAATGAATGAAAGACGAGGGTAAGGAAGTGTTTTTTTGTTCTTTGATCTGAAATATTGTTTTTGAGAAGGCCTTCTCGGATGACCGCGCACAGATGACGAGAGACGGGAAACGTCCTGTCCAACCGCTGTGGGAGGAAAGTCCGAGCTTCGTAGGGCATCGTAGTGGGTAACGCCCACCCCCTGGATCTTGTTGATCCAGGGCGGATTTCCGCCCCGCCTATGGCGGGGACGGACCCGCCGAGCAGTGTGGCGGGAGAGCCACAGAGACGAGTCCCTGTCACGAAAGTGACAGGGGGTGAAACGCGGCAATCTCTACGTGAAGAAAGGCTAAATATGATGAGGAGCGAAAG
>CAZPCF010000183.1:0-4149 GCA_964585045.1 uncultured bacterium | reverse complement strand
TGAGGGCTGAGAGCTCCAGGCAAAATCTTCTGCCTCTTTTCTCTATGGCATCCAGGTTCAATTATTGGCAGGACACCTGGGAGATCATCCGCGCGCATCCCCTGACCGGCGTGGGAATTGGGAACTTTGATCTTCTGGGATCACGTTACGCTCATAATTCTTTCCTGCAACTCTGGGCAGAAGCGGGAATAGGGACCCTCGTTTCTTTCTTGGGGTTGATCGCGATCATCCTTAAGAACAGCTGGAGCTCCTCCGGGAGAAGGCTCACCACGGGATGGGTCGCCGGAGTCTGTGTGTTCCTTGTCCATAACCTTATGGATTTCAGCTTTTTCCTGCCGGCGGTGAGTTTTACTTGGTGGATCATGCTGGGGCTGCTTTATTTCCCACCAGGGCAGGACGAGAAAAAACCGTCCTCCGGAAGTCCGGCAAAGATCTGAGATAGGGGCTGTGGCGGACCTCTAGCCGCAAGCGCGGGTATCCGCTCGCGCCTTCCCCTTACTTCTACCGCATTGAAAGGCCGCGCGGCTGATCCCTTTATATTGCTTCTGCCGCCCGTTTACCATCGAGAATGGCCTCTTCCATCGACATGTATTTCCACGAGCCATACCGGCCGCATGGGATGATGCCCTTTTCGTTCAAAAAACCCAGGACTTTCTCCCTCGCCGTCCTGTAGTGCCGGTCATAGATCGGATACCCGTATTGGATGTCATTAATATCTTTTGCGTAGATCTTGTTTTTTTGTGGAAGCAGCCCGGCCTTTTTTAGATCACGGGTGATACGAGACACTGCCTTTTGTTTGTTAATGGGCTTGCGCTCTGAGTACGAAACCTCCGCATACAAGGATCTCTTCCCCGCGGGGGCAAGATCGGAAGAAAAGTTGTGCGGAAATCCTACCCTGAAAAAACTGGTCCCTCGTTGCGGGAAATAGATCCAGTGCCGTTTCAAAACGTCGCCGTCCGGGCCCAGGCCTAAATTCAGATTAAAAATGGAATTCCATCGCAATTGATGAAAAGCCGCGCGCACCTCTCGGGGGAGACCCCGCACCAGACGGGCCACTTCGGGAAGAGGGATCGTCGAGATCAACACGTCAAATCTTTCCTTCCTTCCGGAAGACATTTCGACCTCCTTCTTGTTGAGATCGATCCGGGAGACCTGGCTCCGGGTATGAATATGTTTGAGCGGTTTCGCAAATACTCGAGGGAGCTGTTCGATCCCGCCTCTCCGGGGATACCAGAAATGGACGTTATAGCCCAATTGTTTTGTGCTTTCTTTTTTTGCGCCTTCGACAACTTGCCGCAAGGAAGGAACGGGGATCATCCCGTCCAGCCATTCACAGGTCAGCTCTTCGGGAGGAACGGTCCAGAACTTGGCGTTATAGGGGTCCATGAAATGACGCGCAATGCCCGCTCCAAAAGTTCGCCGGGTCCATTGCGAAAAATTCGCGGGTTCTTTTGTGGATCCTTCGCGCCTTTTTTTTTGGGCGCGAACAAATCCCTCCAGGCATTCCCGGGCAACCCGAGGCGGAAGGCCAAAAAGATTCGCTTGAAAGGGATAACGCGTGTAGTGTCCGCAAACGGAGACCCATGCGCTTCTCTCGTGTTTGACGAGCTTCCCGCCAAACAATTTCCGCACGAGATTAAAAACATAAGCGTTCTTGAAATGCATCAGATGGCCGCTGCGATCAAAAGTAAAACCGCGGACCCTCTTGGAACGGCAAAGGCCCCCCACCTCGTCTTCCTTTTCAAAAACGAGGCAAGGAACACCTTTCTGTCGTAAATGCCATGCCGCGCTCAGCCCCGCGATCCCCGCCCCCAAAATAAGGATCTTTTTTTGAGATCTCAAATTTGTACGCGGCTCATTTTTTTCATTAAAATGAGGCTCCCCAGTCCCGCAAAGACAAGCGTTATGATCGCAAAAAGGTTAGAAACCCTGCACATGATGATCCCGCCGATAACAAAAAAAAGGGTCCACCCCATCATCAAGATCAGGGTTTTCTGTTTTGACTGCCCTTTTTTTAAAAATCTCAGCGCCATGTGGTCATTGCTTTTATTGAACGCCGATCTTCCTTTTTGGATGCGCATTAAAATGAGGAACAGGGTGTCGAGGATGGGAAATCCCAGGAGAAGCACGGGGGCAAGAAGCGCCATGGGCCTTTCGAGCGTCGCATAGCGTGCGGTGAGGCCGATCGCCGCCAGCACAAGCCCTAAAAAATGGCTGCCGCTGTTCCCCATGTAAACTTTCGCCGGAGGAACATTGTAGACCCAAAAACCCAGAACGGTCCCGCCAAGGACACAGGAAAGGATCAGGGTGAGACTGTCCCCGTTCATGGCGGAGATGACACAAAAACCGGAAAGGATCACGAGCGACGTCCCACCCGCCAGTCCATCCATCACGTCCAGTAGATTCACGGCATTGGTGATCCCGATGATCCATAAAAGGGACAGGACGACATTCAGCAGATCGCCCGTATAAACAAAGTTCGTCCTTACGCCAAACCCTATCAGAATGGACGCGGCGATCAATTGGACCACGAACTTCTGGATCACGGATAACTCCTTTTGGTCATCCAAAATACCCGCGATAAGCATGACGGCCGAAGCGATCAAGATCCCTTTGATCTCCCGGGGAAGACTGGCAACGGAGGGCCCGATCATCAGGAAACCTGCAAAAAAAGCCAGCCCCATGCTGATGCCTCCGATCGAAGGAACGCCTTTAGAGGTCAAAAAATTCCACCGGGAAGAGGCTGTCTTAAGCAGGAGGAGGAACAGCACGGACAACAAAAAACTGCTCACGGCCGCCCCTATGGAACTAACAAGCATGCGCCATTCCTTTTGTCTTGATCAGTTTTTGATATAGGTCTTCGTGAGCTTTGACCATGGTTCCCGTATCGAATTTTTCATCCACGCATTGTTTCGCGCCCTGGAGGATGCGCCCTTTTAATGAAGCGTCCCGCAAGAGAATACGTATCTTTTCTAGCATAGAAGGCATGTCATGGCAAGACACAAGAAATCCCGTCTCCCCTTCCGTGATGATCTCAGAAATGCCTCCCGTGTGGGTCGCCACGACCGGCACTTGGCTCACCATCGCTTCTAAGACTGCTATGGGCAAACCTTCCCAGAGGGATGTCAGCACAAAAACATCCATCGCGGCCAAGACCCTGGGGATATCCCTTCGCCAACCCGTCAAAATGAATCGGGGGCCTAAATTAAATTTCGCGATCAATGTCTCGATCTTCTTGCGAAGAACGCCGTCCCCTACCAGCAAAAATCTGGTTTGGGGAAAGACCTGGCTTGTCAAAAGAGCGAGCCGCACAAAATCCTCCGGCGCCTTCTGCGGTTTAAGGCAAGCGATCGTTCCGACCACCAGCGCGTCATCGCTGATCCCGAGCTCTTTTCGAATGGAGGGATCCTTCATACCGAATTGGGCCCTATCGATACCATAGCGCAATAAGGTGTATTTGCCATCTGACCCTATTTTGTGGTCCAGCCCTTTTTGCCTGTCATGGTTCGACACAACAAGGATCTGGTCCGTGAATTTCGCGCTAAGTTTTTCGAGCCCTATAGAGAATTTTCTAAGGAACGGCTTCTGAAAATCGTTGAAAGACCATCCATGGACGGCGTGGAGAATGATTTTTACCTTGGCCAAGGCCCCGGCCCACCGGCCCAAGACGCCGGCTTTGGAGCTGTGCGTATGAACTATGTTGATCTTATTTTTTTTGATAAACCTCACCATTTCGATCATCGCCAGAAGATCTTTCAAGGGATGGATCGGCCGTTCCAAGAACTTAGACCTGTAAAGGGTCAGCGCACTTATAGACAGGGCCTCGTCCATCAGCGGTCCTTCCCGGGCGGTAAATAGAAAAAGGTTATACCGGCTTCTGTCGATCCCGCGGACCAAGCTGAGGAGTTGTTTCTGAGCGCCGCCCAATTCTAATTGGGTGATCACATAAAGAATATTGGTCTTTCGCATGACGGGCATATCTCTTGAAATGTTATTTCGAAGATCGTCCTCACTATCAGCTGCCGGAAAAACCCCCTGGCGATCCCAAAGATCCCACCGTGAATAAGAACCGGGGGGAAGAAAAAACGGGCGGGCTATCCGCCTTCCGCGCAGACGCGATTTTTCCCGGCCTCTTTGGCTTTATACAAA
>CAZPCF010000182.1:0-4187 GCA_964585045.1 uncultured bacterium | reverse complement strand
CCTCTTTCAGCAAACTCTCGCACTCGAATTCAACTATGCTTCCCGCTGAATGGCACATTGACTTCTTAAAGCACCATTACCTTTTGCATGGCTTGCCGGATGCGGCCGAGGCCTTCTTCCATTTGGTTGATGTCGAGGGCGTAGCTGAGGCGGATCCTGTCGGGGGCCCCGAACCATTCTCCAAGATAAGTGATCACTTTAAAATCATTGTAAAGAACAGATACGAATTCCCTCGCGTTTTTGCATTTGGGGAGCACGTAGAACGCACCTTCCGGCTTCCAAAGATCAAAACCGAGGTCCATCAAGCCCTTGTAGATGTAATCCCGCCGCTGGCGCCATATCCGTTGTTGCTTCGTGATGTACTCTTTGGGAGCCATCATCGCGGAAAGCGCCATATCCTGGCCCACCAGATTCGTGTTCATCGAAGTATGCGTCTTCATCTCGCAGATCTTTTCGACTACTTTTTTGTCGGAACTCCAAAGATATCCGACCCTCACACCGCACATGCAATAAGTCTTTGAGAAGGAATTGACCGTGATCACATGATCGCCATTAATGTGATAATTTTCGCGCTCGTAGATTAAATCCTTGTACACCTCATCCGAAACAACATAAATACCGAGCTCTTGGGTGATCTTTTCGATCTCTTTTAACGTCTCGATGGCCTCGACCCTTCCGGTCGGATTGGAAGGAGAGTTGATCAAAACGGCGCGGCAATCCTTTATTTTTTTTCTAAAATCATCCAGATCAATCCGGCCGTCCACGAGATCCGTATAGACCGGAACCATGCCCGCTAATTCGATGATAGGTAGATAGGAATAATAATACGGACGGGGAAGCAATACTTTTTCGCCTTTTGACCATCCCCTGAAAATAAGGTCAAGCGCCTCCGATGCTCCGTTAGTAATGACGAAATTTTCCGCGGTGGAGCCGGGATATTCTCGAGCCAGACTTTCACGCAATTTAACTTCACCCTGAATGAGTCCGTAACGCAAATCGCGTTTAAGATCAATGCCTTGGAAAGCTTCCGGCGGTGGCGGTAGATCAGGCTGCCCGGAACCGAAACTAATGACGCCGTTCCCCTGCCTTCCGATAAAATCGGCGGGACTTTTAAGCTTTAGTATTTCGGCCATTTTAAAATGATTAATTATCCCTCTCCGGTCATGAATTCTCTAGCTGCTTAAAGATCACATGCTCCCTATTTCTCGTCATCATCCTCAGCCTCATTCAAGCCGCCCTCTTCATCGTCGATAATGCAAAGCACTTCGTCGCGCTGAACCGTATCATCTTCATCAATGCAAACTTCCGCCAAAACACCCGTCACCGGAGCAGCGATCATCACGACCGAATCTTCGGTCGCAAGTTCCACAAGATCCTCCCCTTCGGTGACCGCGTCCCCTTCTTCAAAGAACCAGGTCTTCACCGTCGCTTCATCCACGTTCTTTCCCAAACCCTTGGCGAGTACCTCGAACACCGTCCGTGCCCTCCTTTGCTCAAATGCCGGTACAAGTTTCCGTATTTCCGCAGGTCCGCGCCTCCCCCAAGCCCGAAAAAGTTTCCCGGGCGTGATAAGAACTCCGGACGTACGAACCCGCCAAAACCTTTTCAAATCCTATCGCCATAAGTTTGCGGGTCAGGTCCTGGAATTTTTCCGGCGTCACGTACTCCTGCACTTCCACGCTCTGCGGCGTCGGCCGGAGATATTGACCGAGCGTCATCATGCTGACCCCCACTGACAAAAGATGGCGCCCCGTCTCCAGGACCTCCGGGACTGTTTCTCCAAGCCCCAGCATCAAACCACTTTTCGTGATCCTCTGCGGGGACAGTCTTTTGGCGATCTCGAGCGTTTTGAGCGAACACTGATAATCCGCCTGCGGCCTTACCATCCGCTGCAACCGCTCCACGGTCTCAAGATTGTGATTAAAGACCTCAGGCCCAGCCTCGATCACGCAATGGACTAGCTCTTCCCGTGAATGAAAATCCGGGGTCAGGACCTCCACCTGCGATTCGGGGATCTCCCGCTTCACAGCCCTTACCGTGCTGGCAAAATGCCCTGCCCCTTCGTCCGCAAGATCGTCACGAGTAACGGACGTAACCACCACATAACGAAGCCCCAATTCCTTGGCCGCAAATGCCACACGCTCGGGCTCATCCCCGCGAAGCTTTTCACCCGTGCCGGTCGGCACGGCACAAAAACCGCAATGACGGGTGCAAACGCCACCCAAGATCATGAAGGTCGCCGTATCCTTGGAGTAGCATTCATGACTGTTCGGACACATGGCGGCACGACAAACGGTGTTCAACTCATATTTATTTAAAATGGCATGGGTCCTTTGTGAAGAATCCTCGGGCAACGAACGCCGCAGCCAATCCGGAAAACGCCTAAAGGATTGCACGAAAGACCTTTCTCTAGATATCGTTCACGAAACGCCAGTGAGAAAAACGAGTGTTTCTAACAGAAAGCATGAGGAGTGTCAAGCTTCAAACAAATCCCAGGCGCATCGCTTCCAGGAATCGTAAATCATTACCAGGACGCGCCTTAACCGAGAAAGGGCTGAAGCAATTCACGCGGAATACCGATGTCCACCACCTCGATCTCTCCGGCGTAACGAGGGCCCTCGCCTTCGAAAAGTCCGCGCTTTGGCAAAGCCAGCGTCACGGTCTTTGTCGCCTTGACCGCAACCCCATGAACTTGCCCGGTGTCCGCGTCCAATCCGGAAGGGATATCGATACTCACCACCGGTTTTTGACTTCGGTTGATCGCGCGAATGGCCTTTTCAAAAATCCCGTGCACGGGGCTATGGATCCCAACGCCGAAGATCGCATCCACCACAAGCTCCGACTCTCGGCAAAACCCGAGCATTTTTTCTTCCGGATAGGCGGCCATCAAAACACACGGGATACTCATTTTGCTAACGATCGAAAAATTCAGAAGCGGATCGGCTTTGAGACGAACCGGATCCTCAAGGAGAGCAACCTGTACTGAATAACCGTGATTTTCGAGATGTCTTGCGACTACCAGCCCATCTCCGCCGTTATTCCCTTTTCCTGCGAAGATCAGGACCTTGCAAGGTTTGTATTCCCGGGAAATAACATCGCTGACACTCCGCCCGGCATTTTCCATGAGGAGCAGACTGGGAATGCAATAATCCCGGATCGAGGCTTCATCCATCCGGCGAATTTCTTCGGCACTGATTCTCATAAATTAAAAAGATCACGGGTAATCAGTACCGTCCAATTCGCCCTAAGTGAAAAGAAAACGGAGAATTGGGCGGCACTGATTCTCATAAATTAAAAAGACAGCGGGTATTCAGCGCCGCTAAAAAAATGCTCAGTTTTTTTCTGCGATCGGAGTATCCGGCCCACGGGTCAGGGGGGATCTCAGAGTGGATTTTTTTTCGCTGTCAAGGACCGCGGATTCGCTTCCGAGAAAAAGGATCAATTTCTGAAGCCCTTGGCGGATGGTATCGACGCCCCGGATCCATTCGCCAAGCTCGCGGGTCGCCGCGGCATTCTTGCGGTCCATGCGACTTCGATAGCGGCGGTGATCTTCCTCGGCTTTTGCCAAACGCACTTCCTGTTCAACGAGTTTCGCATCGTATTCCTGACGGATCGTAGCACGCTCCTGGGCAAGTTGCGCGTGTTCCTGACGCAACGATTCGTATCCTTGGGCTTTTTCGGCCAGCTCCAATATCTGCATCTCGAATTGAGCGAGCGCACCATCCCGGGATCGCAAGGACTCCGTCATCTCCTGAACATTTCGCTCCAATCCCTCGATCTTACGGAAGAATTCTTGTTCGCGATCCCGCAATCCCGCAAGCTGACGGCTTGCCTCCGAAAGGCTCGCTTCAAGTTCCGAAACGCGGCCTTGAAGCGCGGTTCCCTCTTCCGCCTTGGCCGCTGCCATCCTTTCGACTTCCGCTAACTGGGAGGCAATGCCATCCTTCTCCTGGATCATATATTCGATCGCGGAAGTCTTCTGCGCCAGGTTCGTCTCAAGTTCGCGAACTTTCTCATCTAGGGTTAAGGCCTTGGAGCGCCACTCTTCTCCTTCCCGGGTCAACGCCTCGTGTTTCTGGGCTCTCTTCTGAAGTTCTTCGTCCGCCTTTTTGGCGATCTCGTCGCTTTTTCTCTTCTCTTCCTCAAGCTGCTGCTGCAGTTCATTCTTCACTTTTTCAGTCGCTTCC
>CAZPCF010000181.1:0-4192 GCA_964585045.1 uncultured bacterium | reverse complement strand
TAAAGACGGATTATTTCATATCCGTCATAATGGCACGCCAGTCTACAAACAAAGATATACCGACGTTCGCCATTTTTCTCAAGGGGTAGCTCTGGTCAGAGTGGATAATAAATATTTCAAAATTTATCCTGACAACAAAAAGGTTGAATAACACAACTATTTTCTTTCGCTCTGCGATAACATCAAAGGGCTTTTTTATTTTAAAACAATAATCGGTTCAATCGCAGGGAAGTTCTCCCAGAACCAAGTTCGAACTGCGTCCCACTGCCCGCGCATATCCCATTGCCCGATAGCAGTGGTACGCAGTTCAAACCGTCGAAAAGGCGGTTTTGTGGTTTGACAAAGTGATTGAATCAGTATATTCTCTTACTATAAAGTAACAGCGTGTTACCCGGCCCCTTTACAAGGAGAATACGATGAAGGTTTGCCTTTGCATGCTGGTTGTGTCACTTGCGTACATCTTGCCGTTCGGCTGCCAAAAGCCCGAAAAGGCCAAAGTTGACGTCTGGGGTGGTTTCGCAAAGAGTGTCCTGAAGGCCGGGAAAGCAAAAGATGCAGACACGCTTGTGAACAAGCTGAGCATGGTCACCATCGCCGAGGGCAAGGCTTTCCTGGAGCTGCTGAAGAAATCGAATCCTCAGATCGCCGTTGAAGAAGACAAAGAAAAGCATACCGACGCCGAGGTCAGGGAGAGGACGCAAGACGATGTGCGTCTATTTCTGAACTCTTACGAGGGACTGTTCAACGGCGAGCTGTCCAGCATCATAACCGCGCAGGACCTATCGATGAATGGAGTTGAAATTTACTCCATGATCATATGGGTGAAACAGAAAGATGGCAAGTTCCGCGGAATAAAGATAGATAACATTTGGAAAAAGGCGGACGGCACGATTGAGGTCATGCTGTGGGTCCAAATTTCAGGATACTATTCGGATAAGAACGTGCTGAAAAAGATGGCCGTGCTAGAATGTGACACGGCTGACGCCTGCGACTACCCATCAATGATGACATACAAATATGTTCTCGCAGGCAACGATTTTTGACCATGGCGCGGCTAGACAGACGATTTCGTTACTCGCAATCGGCGGGTTAGTTCTCCTTCGTCGTCGCAGAAAATGAAGCGAGCACAGCTCGCCCAACCCAGAGATAATATCAAAGGGTTTTTTATTTTTCAATGATAACCGGTTTCACTATTGGAAAATTCTCCCAAAACCAAGTTTGAACTGCGTCCCACCGCCCGCGCAAAATCAAAACCACCTTTTCATTGGGGCTGTTTTTTGGTAGGATAAAAACAAATGAGAATAAGAGAGTCAACAGAAAAAGATTTTAGAAAGATAATAAGTATTATCAAAAAGCTCCACCCTAAGTGGTTTGATAGTTTTGCTTTGAATAAGTCGATCCCCTCCGATCTGAAGATTCAAAGAGGATTTGTTGCAGAAGATAGGGAAAAAATAATTGGTTTTTTAACTTTTAGTTCAAATGAGGGTGAAGCAATAATCAGCTGGATGGGTGTAGAACCAAAATTTCAAGGAAAAACTGTCGGTACAAAGTTGTTAAAAGCACTAGAAATCAAACTCAGAAAGTTTGGTTTAAAAGAATTAAGAGTTGAAACCTTAGCAGAATCAATTGAATACGAACCCTATGAGAGAACTAGGTTGTTTTATAAAAAAATGGGATTTAAGCCGGAAAAGATTAGAAAAATAAAAAGTAAAGCCACTGGAGACATATTAGATTTAGTTACCCTAGTTAAAAAATTATAAGTTTTTATTCCACCTCTTAATCGGGGTGTTTTTTTTATAATTTTAAGCTGAGTTTATGCGGTTGACAAATGTTTTTAAAAGTATTAAAGTAAGGAATTTAGTACGCTGACGTGTAACATGTTGGCTTTGAAAATTTAACATGGAAATCTAGAAGGAGGTGCAATGTGAGTAAGAGATTTGTGCGCAGAAAAGAGAATTTCGTCTGTCTCAACTGTGGGTACTCTGTCGTGGGTGATGGTTACACGAACCATTGCCCGAACTGTTTGTTCAGCAAGCACGTGGATATAAATCCCGGCGATAGGAATTGTTCCTGTCTCGGATTGATGGAGCCGATTGCCTTGGAATCAACTGGCAAAGGTTACATCATTATTCACAGGTGTCGTGGATGTGGAATCGTGAAGAGGAACAAGTCTGCAAAGGGTGACTCTTTCAAAGCGATCCTCGAGATTAGCGGAGGGGAGGTGTCTCGTGAGTAGGTTAACTATTCCAAGCGTTCCTCATCTGGTTCATATAGAAACCACATACGCATGTAATTGTTCATGTGTTTTCTGCTATAACCCCAGAAGAGGAGAGCGGTTCTGTCAAGAGAAGATCGATCGGATTGTTCGATCAGTCTACAATTCCTGGGTGCCTCACGTCTACCTTATTGGTGGGGAACCATCGCTGCTCGGCGTACGGCAATTGAACAAGTATATCGAATTGCTCGCCGAGAGATCATCTATCACAATCGTCACCAATGGGTTGATTTGTTTGGAGGGGTTAACGGGCAAGTTGGCCTGCATCGGGGTTCCTATCCACGGAAACAAGGAGGTTCACGAAAAACACACTAATAGCCGTGGCGGATACGATAAGACCATTCTAAGCATCGCGCATTATGTGAAAAACGGTTTTGACGTGCGATGCATCCCAGTTTTGACCTCGTGGAACTTTGACCAAATGTACGAGGTCATACGGTATGCCAAAGAACTGGGCATGGAGAGTGTTTTTGTGGACCGATTCGAGGATGGCGGATTAGGAAGCCGCAGATCGGGCGATCTGAAGCCTAGTATGGACCAGTTTCGGACTGCGCTCGGTCAGATGATCGTAGCCAGAGATGACTTCGGCATCCCGGTAGGGTTTGGTACGGCAATTCCTTACTGCCTGGATCCTCGGTTGATAACTCAAAGAATGTCTGCTAATTGCGGCGCAGGAGTAACGTTCGCCGCAATTAATCCCGACGGCGATGTCAGAATCTGCAATCAGTCCGAGCGCGTTTACGGCAATGCGATAAGCCGGCCGATCGAAGAAATCTGGGTTCAGAAAGGCCTGGATGAATTTCGTGATCTGCATTGGGTGAAGGAGCCCTGCAAATCATGTCCGGTTTTAACAGATTGCGTTTGTGGATGCAAGGTTGACTGCAGCTGTTCGGATGGATACTGTATGGACTATGCTGTCCGTGGGCTAACTAAGCCCCCCAACGAAGTCACATCCCTTCCATGGGAGCCCTCGGAGGTAATGTATTCGTCGGAATACCGCAAGTTCAGACTCGATCCTTACACGAGGCTGAACACATTTCATCCGGAGACGTATCTCGTTACGCGGTACCAAACTATCACGATTGACAGCGTCGCCGAAGAGGTTGTCCGAGTCATTATTCGTGGCGAAACCAGTGAACGTTCTCTGGTCGAAAGGTTCTCCGAGACCGTTGATGAATCGGAAATCAGATCTTTCGTCACGAAGCTTTCGATGGTGGGCGCGATTACCAGTTGAAGAAAGGAGGCTGGCCATGCTATTAAAGGTGGAAGAGTGGCATTGGGAAATAACAACCCGGTGCAACTATAGCTGCCTGGATTGTATCACTCGGTGTGGCCAGCCTCGAGAGCACGAGCTATCAAGAGATTTGGCCATACGAGCATTGAGAGTGATGAAGAGTCTGGGGGGTAAGTCCCTGATGATTACTGGCGGTGAACCTTTTTGTTGCCATTTCCTACAGGACGTTCTTCAGGAATGTCGTCTACGCAATATAAAAGCATCGCTATTAACCAATGGGTTTTTTGTCGAAGGAGATTCCGCTCGGCAGTACTCTGACCTTATCGAATCTGTAGGGGTTAGCCTCGACGGATCATCTGCCGCAGTCAACGACAGAGTTCGCGGCAGAGGATCATTCGATAAGTCTTGTCGAGCGATACGTATTTTCTCTGCTTTCACCCCGACATCAGCCTACGTCGTGATTTCGCGCAATAACCTCGACAATCTGGAGTCGATTCTTAAGCTGGCTTTTTCTCTGGGCACGAAGAGGGTACACGTTTCAGAGATAACGCTGGCGGGTCGGGCGTTAGACAATAAGGGTTTGTTTATACTGGATGAAAGCCAGCGCCATTGGTTGAGGAATTTTGCACGAGAGAAAACGGGCATGGAAGAACCGATCGTTGGTTGCACAGCGAATCTGTCGG
>CAZPCF010000180.1:0-4231 GCA_964585045.1 uncultured bacterium | reverse complement strand
GATTTTTCGCCCGTGATCAAGAAAGCGATCGAGGCCGGCGGTTTTCCTCAGGATGTTCCGGCGAAGAGCATCATCGTGGGGTTCGGTCACAACGCAGTGCTGGGTGTGGCGGACAAGGTCATCGGGGCCGTGAAAGCCGGGCAGATCAAACATTTCTTTCTAGTGGGCGGATGCGATGGCGCGAAGCCCGGAAGGAATTACTACACGGATTTTGCTCAAGCGGCGCCGAAAGACACGGTGATCCTAACGCTCGCGTGCGGCAAATACAGGTTCAACAAACTCGAATTTGGGGATATCGGTGGCATCCCGAGGCTTCTCGATATGGGGCAGTGTAATGACGCCTACTCTGCGGTCCAGGTGGCTGTGGCGCTTGCGAAAGCCTTTGGCTGCGGCGTGAACGATCTGCCGCTATCGATGATCCTTTCCTGGTACGAGCAAAAGGCGGTCTGTATCCTGCTGACCCTTTTGGCGCTGGGGATCCAGAACATTCGGATCGGGCCTTCGCTTCCGGCTTTCGTAAGTCCGAACGTGCTCAAAGTGCTGGTCGAGAAATTCAATATCAAGCCTGTAACCACGGCCAAAGAGGACCTTGCTGCGATCCTCGGGGGTGTGAAAGCCTAAAATTCCGAGCCCCCAGAACCTGGTTTTAGAACCAGGTTCTGGATAAGGGGAAGGAATGGGGAATCCGTTTGATATATGAAGGATTCCATGATGTAATATGCCGGCTTGGCAAAGCCCCTCTCCGGAGAAATATCTCAGGGGTTTTTCTCTATGAACACAGAGGCTGAAAATGGAACAACCTAAATACAAATACATCTATGGGCCCGTTTCTTCCTGGAGGTTGGGCCATTCCCTGGGGATCGATCCGATCTCCTCGTTCCATAAGACCTGTACTTTTGATTGCGTGTATTGCCAGTCGGGGAGGACCGAAGTTTTCTCAGGAAAACGTGAAGTTTTTGTTCCGACCGAAACCCTGATCCACGAATTGCGTTCCTTGCCGGACGTTTCCGTCGGCTACATCACCTTCGCGGGGAATGGTGAACCGACGCTCGCGAAAAATCTTGGAGAAATGATCCGTGCGGTCAAAATGGCCCGCGACGAAAAGATCGCGGTGATCACAAATGCCTCGCTGATCAATCGCAGGGACGTCGTGGAAGATCTATTACTTGCGGACCTCGTAGAAGCAAAACTCGATGCGTGCTCTGCGGCGTCCTTCAAGGCGATCAATCAGCCCATGCCGGAGATCCTCCTGGAAGATATCGTGGAAGGATTGAAGGCGTTCCGGAAGATTTACAAGGGGCATTTGACCTTGCAGGTGATGTTCGTGGCAGGCAACAAGGCTTGTGCCGCGGCCATTGCGAAGATCGCGCACCAGATCGGGCCGGACGAAGTCGAGATCAATACCCCTCTCCGGGCTTGTACCGTGAAGCCATTGTCGCTCGAGGATGTTGAAGAAATAACAGCGATCTTCCGCGGGATCTGCGGCACCGGGATCAAGGTGCGAAGCGTATACGAAGCCAAACGAGAGAAAAGCCTTCCGTTCTGCCGGCCATCGACCGAGCGACGTCGGGGAAAAGAGAATTTTTAGCTCCGATCCGGAGATAAACTTTATATGAAAGATCTTCCAAACGACGCGACAACGCAGGAGCTCCTCCGGCAGATCGTCCTTCTTAAGAAAGAGAGGGAGGCCGTGATCCTGGCGCATAACTACCAGCCACCGGAGATCCAGGACCTTGCCGACTTCACCGGTGATTCGCTCGAGCTGAGCCGTATTGCGGCCAAAACTCCCGCCAAAGTGATCGTTTTCTGCGGCGTTCAATTTATGGGAGAAACCGCGGCGATCCTCTCTCCCGATAAGACCGTACTCCTGCCTGTCCTGGAAGCCGGCTGTACCCTTGCTGATTACGCGACTGCGGAGCGGCTCCGCGAAATGAAGAAAAAAAATCCGGACGCCGTGGTGGTGACCTACGTGAATAGTTCTGCCGAAGTGAAAGCGGAAACGGATATTTGCTGCACATCCGCGAATGCGGTGGAGATCGTGAAGTCCATTGACCGGAACCGGCCGATCCTTTTTGTCCCGGATTATAATCTGGGACATTACGCGGCGAAGATGGCGCAACGTGAGATCATCCTTTGGGACGGCTGCTGTCCGACGCACGCTCTCCTTTCGACCTTTGCCATAGCGACGGCCAAGAAAAAATGGCCGGGGGCGCAGGTGATCATGCATCCGGAATGCAAGCCCGAGACCCTGGAACTCGCGGATTTTGTGGGAAGTACCTCGGGGATGCTCAACTATGTCAAAACACAGCCGGCAGGGACCTCTTTTATTGTCGGAACCGAGGTCGGGTTGCTTCATCGTCTCGGGAAGGAGAATCCGGACAAGGCGTTCCATGTGGCTTCGGATTATCTGATCTGTCCGATGATGAAGATGACCACGCTCAGGGATGTAAAAAATTCTCTGGAGAAGATGCGCTATGTCGTCAAAGTCGAAGCGTCCGTCCGTTTGCGTGCGAAAGCTGCGGTGGATGCCATGCTCGAATATACCGGCGCAACCGCAAAAAGAACATAACGGGGGAACAATGCGAAAAGCCGTGAATCCCGGGATCGAAGCCATTCAAAGACACGGAAGCCGCGTCGTGGGGGAAGGCACACCGATGCTGCCGGCCGCAGGGCTGATGGTGGCCGCGGGTGTGCTCGGGGCTGTGGCCGACCGGAAGAAAAAATTCGTGACGGTCATCAATTCCTACACGACCCATATTCCGGGCCATGTTCATTTGAATGTCCTGGGTGGAAAGCTCGTTGCCGCGCTCAAGGCCAAGGGCTATAACGTTTGGTACGCCAATGTCGGCGCCGCGATCTGCGACGGTATTGCCATGGGCCACTTCGGGATGAAGTATTCGCTGCCCTCCCGCGAACTGATCACGGACCAGATCGAAAGCATCGTGGGCGCTCATCCCTGCGACGGCTGGATCGGGATCGGCAATTGCGACAAGATCGTGCCGGGGATGCTGAACGCCATGGTGCGCCTGAATATCCCCTCAGTCTATGTGAGCGGCGGGCCGATGCTCGCGGGACAAAAAAATACTGATCTCATCACGATCTTTGAAGGTGTGGGGAGCGAAGCAGCTGGCAAGATGTCCCTAGGTCAGCTTGAGAATCTTGCCAATACGGCATGCCGGACCTGTGGTAGTTGCGCGGGCATGTTTACAGCCAATTCCATGAACTGCCTTGCGGAAGCGATCGGCTTGGCCCAGCCGGGCAATGGGACGGCCCCCGCAGCAGTGTGGACCGATGCGAAAAAAAATTCCTGGATGATCAATCCGGAGCGCATCAAGCTGGTCGAACAGGCGGCGGATACTTTGGAGAATGCTCTTCTCAACAATATCCGTCCGCTTGATATTGTGACCCGGGCGTCGATCGATAACGCCTTTGTCTTAGATCTGGCGATGGGGGGTTCCACGAACACGATCCTCCACACACTCGCGCTGGCCTGTGAGGCCGGGATTAATTACCCGATCAAACGGCTCAATCAACTCGCAAAACTGACGCCCACGATCTGTAAAGTGTCGCCGTCGCGTCCGGAGATCCATCTCGAGAATGTGCATGAAAAAGGCGGGATCGCAACGATCTTAAAATCACTTTCACAAGATGACCGCGTGCCGCTTGATCTTGATCTCAAGACTTGCGTGGGGAGTTTGCGGAACATGGTGGAAAAAGCCCCAGCCCCCGACGGCGATGTGATACGTCCCACGGCGAAGGCCTTTTCAAAAGAAGGAGGACTTGCGGTCCTTTATGGGAATATCGCGCCGGAAGGTTCGGTGGTCAAAACAGCGGGTGTGGATAAAGACATGATGCAGTTCACCGGACGCGCGAAGTGCTACGACTCCCAGGAAAGTGCGCTCACAGCGATCCTGAAGGGAAAAGTGGTGGATGGGGACGTGGTGGTGATCCGCTATGAAGGTCCAAAAGGCGGGCCTGGGATGCAGGAGATGCTTTCGCCGACCTCAGCTTTGAAAGGCCGGGGCATCAAAGCAGCACTTATCACGGACGGCCGTTTCTCCGGCGGGACGCGTGGGCTTTGCATTGGACACGTTTCCCCGGAGGCTGCTGCGGGGGGGCCGATCGCGATCATCAAAAACGGCGATACCATCAAGATCGACGCCGGGAAAAGAACGATGAATGTCGACCTTCCGGCCAAAGAGATCAAAAAGCGGCTTTCAAAACTCAAGCT
>CAZPCF010000179.1:0-4246 GCA_964585045.1 uncultured bacterium | reverse complement strand
AAGAATTACTTTCGTCTCTTGGCGGAGGACAAACAAAATGATCCGACGAGCGGAATTCTCTCCGCGCTTCTTTCTCTCGCCGCATGGGGGTATGGCCTTGGGGTCCGGATGTTCCGCTGGCTTTATGAGAACAAGATCCTGCCGCGTAAGCGGCTTCCGTATCCGGTCATTAGTGTTGGCAATCTGACCTGGGGAGGCACGGGCAAAACGCCTTTCGTAGAATATCTCGCACGCAAGATCGGTATGCACCGGCGCGTGCCTTTGGTCCTCACACGTGGTTATAGCCATGACGAGGCTCTGGAACTTCAGAATCATCTTCCGACCGCGGTCATCGGCGTCGGCAAGAATCGTGTGAAGGTCGCCCAGCGCGTCAGAGCAGAAAAACGGCATGTCGATATCGCCGTTCTCGACGACGGGCTCCAACATCAGGTCCTCCATCGGGATGTCGATATCGTGGTCGTCAATTCGCTGAATCCCTTCGGCAACGGAAAGCTCATCCCGCGAGGCATTTTGCGGGAGCCTCTCACCGTCATGAAGCGTGCGGCCATCATCGTGCTCACCCATGTGAACCTTGTTAGCCCCGGGGAGCTGGGGAAGCTCAAGGAAAAGATCATGGCTCTGGCGCCGCAGGCACAAGTGGTCGAGACCCTCATGGAAGTGTTGTTTCTTTATCGTGCCAGGACTAAAGTCCGGACATCGATCGAAAAGATGACCGGCCGGCGCGTCGCAACCTTTGCGGCGGTGGGGACGCCCAGGTCCTTCCAGCTCGTCCTGCAACGTTTCCAACTCAAGACCGTCCGTAATTTTGAATTCCTGGACCATCATGAATACACAAAAGAAGAGCTTTTGAAGATCAAGGAAGTTGCGCAATCGGCCGGCGCTGAGGAGATCATCACAACGGAAAAGGATTTTTACCGTTCCCGTGAGTTGATCACGGAGACGTTGAACCCGATGGTCCTTGCCGCGCGGCTCCGGGTCGTGTCAGGAGAGGAGATCCTCACCGACCGGCTTTTCCGTCTTCTTGGAGTTAAAAATTAATACCGCATCACATTAGGGGTATGCGGTATAACACGGCCCAAGTCTTTATTTTTTTTATAGAAGGTGACTTGGACTGCCCCAATTTCCGCTTTGCGGAAATTGATAAGAATTGGGACTGTTAACCCCTAAAGTCGAATGGAGAACAGTACTAATGGAAGATCTGCTTGATCGGGCGGCTTATCTCGCCGCCCGCACGCTCATTTTTCTTTTCGAGTGTATCCCGCCCGCTACCGGTCTCCGGATCGGCGATCTTTTAGGGCGCGGGGTGTTCTATGTCTCCAAAAAACGGCGCGTGGCTTATATCAATATAAAAGCAGCGCTCGGGAGTCAGTTGACCCCGCGCGAGCGATGGAAGGCCATACGCGATCATTTTGGTTTTATGGGGCAGATGGCCGTGGAAGTGATGACCTTTAGGAAGATGAAACGTGAGCATCACGACCTCCATATCAAGGTCCACAACCCGGAGCGGTACGAAGAGCTTCTTCGCTCGGGACATGGCGGGGTCCTTCTCACCGCGCATTTCGGGAATTGGGAGCTTTTGCAGCTCTGGTCCGGGCTCCGCGGGACGCCGATCTATATCCTGACGCGTGAACAAAAGTTCCCGAGGGTCAATGGACTGATCAACGAGCTTCGCGAAAGCCACGGCTCGGTTTCCTTCGGCCGCGGCGTTGGCATTCGCGGCCTGATCCGCGCGCTTCGCGAGAAAAAAATGGTCGGGGTCCTGGGGGATCAATCAGCCGGAAAGACCGAGGGGATCATTCTCCCGTTCTTCGGGCGGCGGACCACGATCCCGACCGGGGCTTTTCAGTTGGCGCACCATACGGATGCCTTTATTATGCCGTTTTTTATTGTCAGGACCGGAGGCCGCAATCACGAGGTCTATGCTGAGGAGATCCTGAAAGATGATCCTGCGCTTGAGCCGCAGGCGCGCGTCGAATTCCAGGCCCGGCAGTATTTGGAGGTGCTCGAAGGTTTTATCCGGAAATTCCCGAACCAATGGCTTTGGGAGAACAAACGTTGGAAGTATTGTTGGGACAGGAAGATCGTGATCCTTTCGGACGGCAAGGCCGGGCATTTCAAACAATCCGAGGTTGTAGCGGAGATGCTCGCAGATTTCAAGGAATTCCACGGGCGTTCTGGACTGAAGTTCGAGATCGAAAGGATCCATGTGGAATACCGTTCGGTGTTCCACCGGGCGGCTTTGTTCTGTTTAGCATTTCTGATGAAACCCTGGATCCAAGGGAAGCTCCGCTGGCTCGCGCCCTTTGTTGTCCCAGAGACACAAACAGCGATCGAAAAGGCCAGCGCGGATTTCATTATCGCGGCGGGTTCCGGGCTCGCTCCGCTCCAGATGCTTCTTGCGCAAGAGACCGGCGCAAAGTCGATCGTGATCATGAACCCGCCCTTTCCTTATTCTCTGACGGATTATGATCTTGCGATCGTGCCGGCGCATGACGGTGGTAAGGTCCCCAAACGAACACTTCGCTGCGTCATCATGCCAAGCGGTTACAAGACGTTGAACCGCGAGGCGGATGTGAGACAGCTGCAATCAAAACTGGGTGAAGGGGTCCGGCCGAAAATGGCGGTATTTCTCGGCGGCGCAACGCGTGATTATGACCTGACGGTTTCCGATATGGAAAAACTTTGCACGACCTTAAAACGCGCCAGCTCGCGCGCCGGGGATTACATGATCACCACGTCACGGCGAACGTCTTCCCATGTGGAGCGTTTTTTAAAGAGCGCGCTCGCGCAACAACCAGCCTGCCGGCTCCTTGTGGTCGCCAACGAAGAGAACCCGCTTTACGCGGCAGGCGGCATGATGGGACTCGCGGACCTTTTGATCGTGACCGAAGACAGTCTCGCCATGATCTCGGAAGCTGTGGGAACGGGCAAGCGCGTGATCGTGCTTAGCCTCGGGGAAGGTGAGCTCCCCGAAAAACATTACCGTTTTCATCAGATCCTCGCCCACCGAGGGCTTGTGACCTTGAGCGGCCTGGCGGATCTGGAAAAGAATATCGTTGAACTTTTCAAGAAGCCGGCAACTCCGGTCCTTCAACGAGAAAAAGACGCACTGATCGAGCGGCTAGGAGCCCTGATATGAATCCTGTTAGAGACAGGAATCGCTAAAAAGCGCTTCCGTGAATGAAAGATAAATATGCTACGGGATGCTTTCGGAAGTCATCAATGCAAATCGGAGGAGAGACGCCTTAACGCGTCTCTAACGGGATGAAGGTGATGCAGCTTTTGCCGGCGCTTGAACTCGGCGGGACCGAACGCGGAGTGGTGGATCTGGCGCGGGCTATGAAAAAGGAAGGGCATGCGACCGTGGTCGTTTCATCCGGCGGGGCGCTTGTGGCCGAACTCCAAAAGATCGGGATCCCGCATTACGGACTTCCCGTGCATCAGAAATCCCTGGCCGGCTTATTTCTGGTCGAAGAACTCGTAAAGATCATCCAGCGGGAGCGCGTGGACATCATTCACGCCCGTAGCCGCGTCCCGGCCTGGCTTGGGTGGCTCGCGGCCCGCAAGACAGGCATTCCCTTTATTACGACCTGTCATGGATATTACGCCGTTCACCCGATGAGTTTTGTCATGGGGTGGGGGAAACGCGTGATCGTCGCGTCGCACGCGATCGGCCGGAGAATGATCGATGAATTCCATGTTTCGCCGGACCGGATCCGCCTGATCCCGCGTGGCGTAGACCTTTCACAGTTCACTTTCTCCTTCGCCAAATTCGAAAAGCACAAAGGGCCGATGCGGATCATTCATATCGGACGGTTCTCAGCGGCCAAAGGGCAGGTGGATTTTTTGAAGGCGGTTCATTTGTTGCGCAGCCGGCTTCCCCATTTTGAAGTACAGATCGTCGGTTCCGAAGGCCGCGGCAAACACCGCTATACGGACCTGATGAAAAAAACGGTCCATCAATTCGGGCTTGAAACTTGTGTCAAGATCCTTCCGCCGACGCGCGATGTAGCCGGACTTTTAGCCGAGTCGGATCTCCTGGTGCTTTCCTCGCTCATTCCCGAGCCTTTCGGCCGCGTAGTCATTGAGGCGGGTGCCGTGGGGACCCCCGTTGCTGCGACCTGGCTGGGGGGTGTGCGGGATATTATTGATCATAACGAGACTGGCCTTCTGTTCCGTCCGAAAAAAATCCCCGCCCCGGCCGAAGCTATGTACGAACTTTGAACGGACCGGCAAAGGGCGAAAA
>CAZPCF010000178.1:0-4269 GCA_964585045.1 uncultured bacterium | reverse complement strand
CCGTTCACCGTTGGCGGCGGCATCAACAAAGTTCAGGATATCCGCGAGCTCCTCGCGACGGGCTGCGATAAAGTCTCCATCAACACGAGCGCCATCAAAAACCCGAAATTTATCCTGGAAGCCAGCAAGCGATTCGGCAGTCAATGCATCGTGGTCGCGATCGACGCAAAACGCGAAGGCAGGGACCGTTGGGGCGTGTACACACACGGCGGAAGAAATCCTGCGGGGCTTGATGCCCTCCAATGGGCAAAAAAAGCCGCGAAGCTTGGGGCAGGGGAGATCCTTCTTACCAGCATGGATTGCGACGGCACGAAGGACGGTTACGATCTTGAACTCACGCGCCGCGTCTCCGAATCGGTCAAGGTCCCGGTCATCGCCTCGGGGGGAGCGGGAAACTTGAACCATCTCTACGAAGCCTTTAGCACCGGAAAAGCCGATGCGTGCCTCGCGGCCTCCATTTTTCACTTTGGTGAATTCACCATCCCCGAGACCAAAGCCTTTCTCCGGGCCAAAGGTATTCCCGTTCGCCTTTGATCGCTCCTATGTCCCGGAAAGTTTTCTTTGTCCTAGCCGTCCTCCTCCATGGATGCGCTTCTTTCACAAAAGCGCCGGCGATCCAGGTGAACGTTGAAAAACTAACCCCGGAGCATATCGCGAGGGTCAAGGCGCTTGTCTCAAAACTCGAACCCTTCATTGAGAAAAAGGAACGGGAGGGAAGACTTCCGTCGCTCACCTTCAAAAAACTGGAATCTCCCTTAAATTCGAGCGAAAAACAATTCCTGCGCTCATTCCGGGACCTCAAGGCCACAGAGGTCGGCGTCAAGATCCCGTTCCGGGGGTTTTCGCAAGGAGAAAAAGACCTGGTGCGGTTGAACGGACAGAAGATCCGGATCCGAGGGAAAGAAAAAGAGATCCCTCCGCAATTCGTGAGCCCCCAGGTCTATCGAACTTACCAGTTCATGATGCGCGCCATGGAACAAGAGACCGGAAATCGTCTCTTCGTCGAATCCGGGTACCGCTCAAGCCCCCATCAGCTTTATCTCTTCATCTACTATCTCAGCAATCATGATTACTCCATTCGTGAAACTTCCAAATGGGTCGCCTTACCCGGTTACAGCGAGCATGGGGATCCCGAACATTTGGCGATCGACTTCATCAATACGGACGGCATCAACGGGGAGGAGAGTGTTGCCGAATTTGAGGCCCTCCCGGAATTTCAATGGCTTCTTAAAAACGCTGGCCGCTTCGGGTTCGTCCTGTCCTATCCCAAGAACGCCCCGGCTGGGATCACCTACGAGCCGTGGCATTGGCGCTACGACGGCGCCCCCCAACCCTCGCAAGCTTGATTCCAAGCTTCCACACACGCCCGTGCGTACGGGGTGTATCCACTTGACACATAGACCGTTTATGGCATACTCGACGTCGTTTCAGTAAAGTTGAATGTTTTATTGCCGTAACTCTATTATCCAAGCTCTCTTATCGCATTTGGTGTGATGGATAGCTTGGACTATCCCGACTACCTTAGATTAAAAAAAAAGGGGAATATATTCGAATGGAAAACCTTAAATACAACGATCAGGGGCTTCTGCCTGTCATCATCCAGGACGCCGGTTCCGGCGAGGTACTTATGCTGGCCTACATGGACAAAATCGCCGTCGAGCGCACCCTAAAAGAGAAGCATACGGTTTTCTATTCCCGGTCCCGTAATAAGTATTGGGTGAAAGGCGAGGAGTCTGGCCATACTCAGGGCGTCGTGCAGGTGCTCACGGACTGCGACAAGGACACGCTTCTTGTCCGCGTGACTCAAAATAAGGGCGGAGCGTGCCACCTCGGTTATCGTACCTGCTTCGTCCATGAAATGAACGAGCAAGGGGATGTCGTGAAGATCACACAAGAGAAGGTCTTTGACCCGGAAAAAATTTACAAAAAATGATCACACCCGACATCAGCACCTTTAAAAAGCTGGCACGCAAAGGGAGCATGGTCGCACTGGCCGAGACGTTTCCCGCGGATCTGGAAACACCGGTCTCAAGCTTCCTAAAGATCAGCCAAAAAGCGCGCCACGCATTCCTTTTTGAATCCGCGGAGCAAGAAGAAAAGATCGGGCGCTTCTCTTTTCTAGGGATCGAACCGGCCGCCGTTTACGAATCCTCCGGGAAAGATGTCACGGTCACTGAAAAAGGCGAAAAGCGGGTCCTGAAAAATTTCCGACTTTTGGATGTGATCGAGACAGAACTTGCCGCGCACAAACTAGCTAATCCCGAGGCTTTCCCGGGATTCCGCGGAGGGTTCGTGGGCTATCTTTCCTATGAGAATGTTAGGGATTTCGAGACCATCCGCCTCACGGAGAAAAAAGGACCGGGATTCCCGCTCGGGATTTTTTTCCGCGTTGAGGATTTTCTCGTATTTGACCATTTCCGTAAAACGCTTTCGGTCGTTATTCTTGTAAACTTAAAAAAGTCAAAAACCGCCGGGAATGCTTATAAGAACGCCCTGAAACAGATGGCGAAATACAAAACCCTTCTTCAAAAGCCATTGCGGGTGCCCGCGACATCGGAGATCGCATCGCTGCCGCAGGTCCGGCCGAACATGTCGCGCAAAGATTATGAATCCAAGGTCAAGCGGATCAAGGAATACATCCGTGCCGGGGATTGCATTCAGGTCGTATTGTCACAACGTTTTCAGCTTGCGCATCACGGCCATGATTTTCAGATCTACCGCTCGCTGCGTTCTATCAACCCATCACCTTACATGTTCTATTTCCGGAGCGGCCCGTTCCGGCTGATCGGTTCCTCACCCGAAATGCTCGTCAAAAAAACAAAACACAAAGCAGAGGTCCGTCCCATCGCCGGCACACGGCCGCGCGGGTTCACGGAGCAACAGGACTTGCAGTATGAGAAGCAGCTCCGGTCTTCCGTGAAGGAAATGGCGGAGCACTTGATGCTCGTCGACCTCGGACGCAACGATCTCGGCCGCGTCTCCGACTTCAGATCGGTCAAGGTCGAACGTTTTGCTTTTGTCGAGCGCTATTCCCATGTTATGCATTTGGTCAGCCGGGTGCAAAGCAAGCTCAAGGCGGGGAAGTCGGCTATGGACCTTCTGCGCGCGACCTTCCCGGCCGGAACTCTTTCCGGAGCGCCCAAGGTGCGTGCCATGCAGATCATTGACGAACTCGAGCCTGAGGCGCGCGGTCCCTACGGCGGCTGTCTCGGCTACTTTGGTTTTGACGGAGACATGGACATGTGTATCACGATCCGGACGCTGATGCTTCACAAAGACCGGATCTTCCTCCAGGCCGGTGCCGGGATCGTCAAAGACTCCGACCCGGGACGAGAATACGAAGAAACGGTCAATAAATCCAAAGCCTTGCTCAAAGCCATTGAAGAAAGGTTCCTTTTCTGATGCTGCTTGTGATCGATAACTACGATTCCTTCACCTACAATCTGGTGCAATATCTCGGAGAACTCGGTGCGGACCCGCACGTGTGGCGTAACGACGAGATCACGATCGCAAAGATCAAACGCTTGCATCCCAAACGGATCGTCATCTCGCCGGGACCCAAAACGCCCAAAGAAGCGGGAATCTCCTGTGAAGTGATCCGGACCTTCAGCGGGAAAATCCCGATCCTAGGGGTTTGCCTGGGCCATCAAGCGATCGGCTACGTATTCGGCGGTAAGGTCATTCGCTCGGCGAACATCATGCACGGCAAGACTTCCAAGGTCTATCACGACAAGGATCCGCTCTTCAAGAGCATCCCGAACCCGTTCGTCGCAACGCGCTACCATTCGCTTATCGTCGAAAAAAGGTCCCTGCCGGATACACTCAAGATCACGGCTTGGACACGGGATCAGGAGATCATGGGACTCAAGCATAAGTCCCATCCGACCTGGGGCGTTCAATTCCATCCCGAATCCATCATGACCGCCTCCGGAATGCAACTCCTTAAGAATTTTTTGGGCCTTTCCAAGTGACCACGATAGCTGAGCAAAAGCGACGATCCTGGTTGGACAAGCTTCTGACACGGCTCATCACAAGTCGGTCTCTATCGCTTACGGATGCTCGCAATTTCTTCTACTTGCTCTTTACCGGCGCCATCCCTTTCGCAAAAGCTAAAAGCTTTTTGCTTTTGCTCGCGCAAAAGGGAGAAACTGCCGATGAGCTTCTCGGTTGTCTCCAAGCGCTTCAGGCCCTTGAAAAACCTATCGGGCCAAAAATCCCGGGACTCATGGACACCTGTGGCACCGGAGGCGATGGCCGGCAAACGATTAA
>CAZPCF010000177.1:0-4269 GCA_964585045.1 uncultured bacterium | reverse complement strand
CTTTGTGAATTACCTGAAACATCTCGCCGGGAACCCGGTGGGGATCCTGGGCCTTGCGCTTGTTCCGCTGATGCTCGTCATTAATTTGAGCATTGAGTTCTTCGCAGTCCCCTTGAGCCTCTCCCTTCGTCTCTTTGCCAACGTCTCAAGCGAGGACAAGCTGCTTTATAAATTCGCGGAACTGAACGTGATGTACTACTGGCTGCCGTTCTTTTTCCAGCTCTTCGCCAACGTCCTTGTTATTCTCTTCAGTTTCATTCAAGCTTTTGTTTTCCTTTTGCTCTCAACCGTGTATATTTCACTGATCCTGCCGCATGATCATGACGAGGACTCTGATGCGGCGGCGCCCGAAAAATCATCAAGCCCTGTTCATTCAACCTCAACGTAAGGAGAATCACTATGGATTCACACATCGCATTAGGTTTCGCGCTCCCGATCGGGCTCGCCATCACGGCGTTTGGTTCGGCGCTCGGTCTCGGGAAGGCCGTCGCCTCTGCCATGGATGCCACCGGCCGCCAACCGGAAGCTTCCCAAAAGATCCTGGTCAATATGATGGCCGGATGCGCGCTGATCGAGGCGTTAACGCTTTATGTGCTGATCTTCGGTTTCGTCTTGATGGGAAAGATCTAACCCCGGGACGTTTATGGAATTTTTTCAAGAAAACATCCATCTCTCGGAGGTCGTGGTCCAGCTCATCGCTTTCTTGATCGTGTTCTTCACGCTTAAAAAGTTCGCCTGGAAACCGCTTCTGGCGATCATCAAGGCACGGCGCGAGCGGTTTGAAAGCGAGTGGGACGGGATCGAAAAGACAAAACAAGAGGTCGCCTCTCTGCGAAAAGATTATCAGGCACACCTTCAAAAGATCGATGAAGAAGCTCGGGCCAAGATGCAGGAAGCAGTCCAAGAAGGGCGGCGCCTTGCACGCGAGATCCAGGAAAGGGCGCGCCTGGAATCTCAGGATTCATTCGACAAAGCAAAAGCGAGCCTGGAGCTTGAAGTCGAGAAAGCCCGCGTCACACTCCGCCAGGAGATCGCCGGCCTTTCGATCCGTGTTGCGGAAAAGATCCTGACGGAAAAGATGGAAAGCGGCCAGCAAGAAAAAAAGGCCCTGGAAATCCTCGGGGAGCTTGAGAAAAAACTATGAGCAATGACATCGCCGCGGGCCGTTACACGCGCGCCCTATTTGAACTTGCGGAAAAAGAGGACCACCTCGCCGAAATAGACGCCGGGCTTCATGCGCTCGCCAAGATCCTGGAGACCCAGCCCAAGGTCCTGCTTCTCATGGCCAATCCCACGCTCACGGAATCCGAAAAATGCGCCCTGGCTCTGAAGCTCCTCGGCAACACTCCCTCGCGGCTCCTGGAAAGATTCCTCCATGTCTTGATCGATAAGAAACGTTTCGCTATCCTGCCGGAGGTCCAAAAGATATTCCACAGCCGTTTTGAGAAAAAACAAGGTGTACAGGAAGTGGAGATGCTCTCCGCCGTGCCGTTCTCTTCCGAAACCCGGGAGAAATTCAAAGCGGCGCTCACAAAAAAACTCCGCACCGAGATCCGTTTGATCCCCAAGACCGACCGCGACCTTCTTGGAGGATTCATCCTGCGTTTTGATGGGAAAGAGATAGACTGCAGTTTCAAAAACCGTCTTTATGAGATCCAACAAAAACTTTTCAGCTCCGTCGAAGAAGGGATCGCCTGATGCTTAAACCCGAAGAAGTCACGCAAGCTATCCAACAAGAGATCCAGAAATACGAAACCAAGCTCGAGATGCAATCCGTGGGTTATGTTCTCCAGGTGGGTGACCGTATCGCCCGCGTGTATGGTCTCGACGAGGTCATGGCCGGCGAACTTGTCACCTTTCATAACGGAACGACCGGCCTGGTGCTGAATCTTGAACCGCACCATGTGGGCGTCGTTATTTTGGGTGAAGACCGCGATATTAAGGAAGGAGATCAGGTCAAACGCACGGGTAAGATCGCACAAGTCCCGGTCGGCGACGCTTTGAAAGGGCGTGTCATCAATCCTCTCGGAGAACCTCTCGACGATAAAGGACCGATCGTCACGAAAAAAACACGCCCCATCGAATCCCTGCCGCCTTCGGTGGTTCAACGCCAACCGGTCAAAGAACCTCTGCAGACCGGCATCAAGTCGATCGATGCCATGATCCCCATCGGCCGCGGACAGCGCGAACTTATTATCGGCGATCGCCAGACAGGAAAAACAGCGATCCTGATCGACACGATCCTCAACCAAAAGACCACGGGCGTTCATTGCATTTATGTTGCGATCGGCCAAAAACTTTCAAGCATCGTAGCTCTGGCAGAAACTCTTGAGAAATACGGCGCCATGGAATACACCACGATCGTCTCGGCCTCTTCCGACGATCCTGCTCCCCTTCAATACCTTGCACCTTACGCCGGCGCCGCAATCGGCGAAGAATCCTTGTTCACCGGAAAACATGCCCTGGTGATGTACGATGATCTTTCGAAGCACGCCGTCGCCTACCGGGAGATCTCGCTCCTCTTGCAACGGCCCCCGGGCCGCGAAGCTTACCCCGGCGATGTGTTCTATCTTCATTCGCGATTGTTGGAACGCGCAGCCAAAATGCGCGAAGACCTGGGAGGAGGATCGCTTACGGCACTGCCCGTGATCGAAACACAACTCGGTGACATTTCGGCTTATATCCCGACGAACGTCATCTCTATTACGGACGGGCAGATCTATCTTGAAGGTGATCTTTTTTATGCGGGCGTGCGCCCGGCTATTAATGTTGGCCTTTCGGTTTCGCGCGTCGGCGGCAACGCCCAGACCAAGGCCATGAAACAAGTCGCAGGCACACTGCGCCTCGCCCTTGCTCAGTACCGCGAACTCCAGGCATTCGCCCAGCTTTCAACCGACCTCGATAAAGCCACTAAGGACCAGCTCACACGCGGTGAGCGTATGGTTGGGATCCTGAAGCAAACCGACCTGCATCCGCTTCCTCTTGAGCGTCAGGTCGTAAGCATTTTCGCGGGCAATGAGGGTTTTCTGGATGACATCCCCGCTTTCAAAGTCCGGAGTTTCGAGGAAAAGCTCTGGGATTTCATTGACAAGCATTATCAGGAGATCTTTATAGAGATCGCCGAGAAAAAGATCCTCTCGGATGCACTGAAAGAAAATCTGAAGCAAGCGATTGTAAAGTTTAAACAAACCTTTAAATGACGGATGACGGATATCAGATGACGGATGGCGCAAAACAACTGACAAAAAGCTTGTCGTCATTCGACATCCTTCATCCAATATCCTTGGCGAAGCCGTGAGCGGTCAACTACGAGCACTCAAAAGCAGGATCCGCGGTGTTGAAAACACCCAAAAGATCACCCGGGCCATGGAAATGGTGGCCGCGTCGAAGCTCAAGCGCTTTCAAAAATTGCGCGAGCAAACGGAACCTTATGCCCAAGCCCTGGAAGGGATCCTGAACCGGCTGCTTGCCACCGATATTCCGCTTCAGCATCCTTTGCTTGAGATACGCGAAGAAAAAGAAACGGCGCTTCTGGTGATCACCTCCGACACCGGCCTTTGCGGTTCTTATAATCACAATCTCGTCGGAGAAGCCAAAAAATTCCTGCTGGCTGGATCCAAAACACCGGTCCTCATCGGTGTCGGAAAAAACGGCGTAAACGCCCTGACGCGGGCGGGCTATTCATGGCACCGGACTTTCACGGATACCAAGACCTCTCAGGTCGAATCCGTCATTACGGAAACGACTTCTTTGGTCGAAGCCCTTTTCGCGGAAAAAAAAGTCGATGCCGTTTACGCGGTTTACGCCCATTTCACGGGAAAATCGGTTTATGGCGCTTCCACGGAGAAGATCCTGCCGTTTCATTTGGAGGCAAAGGACGACGAGGCCGCGGGAACAACGGGCCCGTACATCATGGAGCCTAGCCGTGAATACTTGTTCGCACGGCTCGTCCCGCTCGTCTTCGCGGCCAAGATGCGCATGGTCTTCATGGAATCCATGATCTCGGAACACATGGCGCGCATGAACGCCATGTACCGGTAGAGGTTGTGTATCGTCAAGAGCCTGACCCCCAGGATCTCGCCCACGTTCAGCAAGTGCCGCACATAGGCCCGCCTGAAACGCCGACATACCCGACACTCGCACCCCACCTCGATCGGACGCTGATCCTGCTTGTATTCCCCGGCTTTCACCGGGTAGCGCCCCACCCGCGTGAACGCCGTGCCATTGCGCGCATACCGCGTCGGCATCACGCAATCGAACATGTCCACA
>CAZPCF010000176.1:0-4293 GCA_964585045.1 uncultured bacterium | reverse complement strand
GGAATTGTTTTACAAAATCTTCGAGGGATATTTGTTTACGTTCAAGGAAGCCAAGTTGATTACGCTCGGCTTTAACTTCGAGGTCTTTCAGGGCAAGCTCGGCAAGCTGCTTTGACTTGCTGATCCTCTTGCGATAGCGCTTGGTTCCCACATAAAAATCAACATACCAATACTCACCACGTTTACGGATTTTTCCCATGATCCCTCATTTCTGACCGTCTTAGTCCCTATACGGTCCCAAGTTGAATATGAGAAATTTTACTATATCCGTAATGTGATGTCAAACAACAAGTTACGTAAAGTATAATAAGAACAACGGAGAGGGCGAGATTCGAACTCGCGAGGCTTTTGGCCTACCCGCTTTCCAGGCGAGCGCACTAGACCAGGCTATGCGACCTCTCCATAAATGAGCATCTGACTTACGGAGCTGAAAGCGACGTCAAGTCAGCCATGCGAATTTATCCCGTGAACCCGCGACCTAGCGGGTGAAACGGGATTTCTTTATTTCATCGTTCCCCGCGCGCGAAAGCGCGTTAGAGTCTATGTATTTCTTATAAATCGGTCAAGGAACGAAGCGAGCTCCGGGATCAAGCTAAGTACGGCTGCAGGGCTTTCGGGAAAACGATCTGTCCGTTCGCGTCCTGGAAATTTTCGAGAAGGCAGAGCACGATCCTCGCGAGCGCAAGCCCGGAACCGTTCAAGGTATGAACGAATTCAAGTTTTTTGGTCGAGGAGTTCCGGTAGCGGATATTCATCCGCCGCGCCTGAAAATCCGTGAAGAGGCTGCAGCTCGAGACCTCGAACCATTTCTGCGTCACCGGGGCCCAGACCTCGAGATCGTAACATTTCGCCGCCGCAAAGCTCATGTCGCCGCTTCCGAGCAGAACAACGCGAAAGGGAAGTTCCAGCGCCTGCAGGACCTCTTCGGCGTCTTCTACGAGAGACTCCAGTTCCCGCTCCGAGCCCTCCGGCTTTACGAATTTCACCATTTCGACCTTGTCGAACTGATGAACGCGCGAAAGCCCGCGGGTGTCTTTTCCATAAGAGCCCGCCTCTTTCCGGAAACAAGGTGTGTATCCCGTATATTTTACGGGCAGGTCTTTTTCTTCGATCGTTTCATCGCGCATCAGGTTCGTGATCGGGACTTCCGCTGTCGGAATAAGAAAGTAAGCCCCTTTTTCCTCCCCTTCTCCCGCCGCCAGCGCGTACATGTCCTCTTCCATTTTTGGGATCTGCCCGGTCCCCCGCATGGACGCCCGGTTCACGATCGACGGCGCCCAAACTTCGGTATACCCGTGTTTTTTGATATGCAGGTCGAGCATGAAGTTGATGAGGGCGCGCTCGAGCTTGGCGCCCGCCCCAAAATAGACCGGGAAACCCGCCCCCGTGATCTTGCTTCCCTTTTCCATGGAAAACAGCCCGAGCCCGGACGCTAGCTCGAGGTGGTCTTTGGCCTTAAAACCAAGCTTTCGCGGCTCCCCCCATGTCCGAACCACCTTATTGCCCTCAATTCCTTTGGAAACAGGCACGTCTGGCAGCGGCATATTAGGGATGGTGATGGCTATTTTATCGATTTTCTCTGATAGCTCTCCCACTCTGGTATCAAAATTGGCTATTTTTTGGGATGTAGCCTTCATTTCGTCTATAATGGCACCAGCCGGCTGACCTGACTTCTTGAGGCGAGCGATATCGTCGTTTGCGGCATTCCTTTTGGCTTTGAGGATCTCGCCCTCTTTTAGCAAGGCCCGCCGTTCGGCGTCCAAAGAAAGGAGCTCCCGGAGGTCGACGGTGATGCCTTTGGCGGCAATGCCTTTGGCGGCTTGGTCGGGATTTTCTCGGATGAGCTTAAGATCGAGCATTTTCTTTCCTCGTTATTCTACCCCCGCCGGGGGCGGGAGAAACGTCCCGCGCGAGATCCTTCCCTCTGATCTTGCTTTCGCAAGAAAGCACAGAGGTCAGGATGACCTTGGGTCATTTAGGGCTTTTCTTCTCTGTCGCCTTGTCGTCCAAAAGCTCCAGCTGGTCCGCGTCGTCCTCTTCTTCTTTGGCGACTACGCGTGTGGCGGAAGCGATCTTATCTTTTTCCTTAAGGCGCATAACGCGAACGCCCACGGCGTTGCGTCCGGAAGTGCGGATCTGGCTGACGGAGCAGCGCACGACCATCCCGCTCGTGGTCACGATGATGATCTCGTCTTCTTCGGCTACGGTCAGGACGTTCACGACCTTACCGTTCTTTTCGGAGACCTTGATATTGATGATGCCCTTGCCTCCGCGGGACTGGATGCGGTACTGCGCAAAAAGCGTTTTCTTGCCAAAACCGTTCTGCGTCACCGTGAGCGCTGTGGCCTTCGGATTCACGATCTCGGCCGCGATCACCTCATCGCCTTTGGCCAGGTTCACGCCGCGAACGCCGGTGGCGTTGCGCCCCATCTCTCGGACATTTTCTTCCTTGAAACGGATGGCTTTGCCATTGCGCGTCGCGATGAAGATCTCGTCTTTCCCGGAAGTGATCTTGCAGGCCACAAGCTCGTCTTTTTCACGCAGCGTGATCGCGTTAATGCCGCTGGAGCGCGGCCGCGAATATTCGATCAGGTTGGTTTTTTTGATCACGCCTTTAGACGTCACCATAAGAACGTACCGCTTGTCGTCGAATTCCTTGACCTGTAAAAAGCCCGAGACCTGTTCGTTCTGCGCAAGAGAAAGGAAATTGACGATGGCCTTCCCCTTGGCCTGACGGGAGGCCTGCGGAATATCGTAGGCTTTGCGCCAATACACGCGCCCCTGGTTGGTGAAGAACAGGATGAAGTCATGGGTCGAAGCGAGGAACAGATGTTCGATGAAATCTTCGTCGTCGCGAACGCCTGCGCCCGACACGCCGCTCCCGCCGCGGTTCTGTCTGCGGTACATGGTGACCGGGATGCGCTTGATGTAGCCGGCATGCGAGATCGTAATGAGCACGTCTTCCTGTGCGATCAGGTCCTCGATGTCGATATCGCCTTCCGCGACAACGATCTTTGTCCGGCGCTCGTCCCCGTATTTTTTGAGGATCTCGTTCGTTTCTTCTTTAATGATCTCGAGGACCTTGCGGCGGCTCTTTAAGACCGACCGGTAGTATTCGATCTTTTTGATAAGTTCGAGATATTCCTCGTCGATCTTGACGCGCTCCAGTTGCGTCAGGCGCTGGAGCTGCAGTTCGAGGATCGCCTTGGCCTGGATCTCCGAGAGCTTGAGCTCCTTCATCAGGCGTTCCTTGGCAAGCTCCGGGCTCTTGGAGGTCCGGATGATACGGATGACTTTGTCGATATTCGCAATGGCTTTTTTGAGACCTTCGAGGATATGCGCGCGTTTTTCAGCCTTATCGAGCTCGAACCTCGTCCGCCGCGTGATGACTTCGACCCGGAAATCGACGAAGCGCTCGATCATTTGCTTGAGCGTGAGGACGCGCGGCTGGCCGTCGACCAAAGCGAGCATGATGACGCCAAAGGTCGACTGCATCTGCGTGTGCTTGTAAAGATTGTTCAAAATGACCTGGGGAATGGCGTCTTTTCTGAGCTCGATCACGACACGCATACCGTCCCGGTCCGATTCGTCGCGGATATCCGAAACGCCTTCGATCTTTTTGTCTTCCACGAGCCGTACGATCGACTCGATCAGGTTCGTTTTGTTCACCTGATACGGGATCTCGGTGATGATGATGGCGTCCTTTTTGCCTCGCCCGGTCTCGATCGCGGCCCTGGCGCGCATGACCACCTGCCCGCGGCCGGTTTCATAGGCTTTTTTGATCCCCTCGCGCCCGACGATCAGTCCGGCGGTGGGGAAATCAGGCCCGGTGACGATCTTGGACAGCTCTTTGACGGTCACTTCGGGGTTGTCGATGGTCGCGATGAGCGCGTTCGCAACTTCGGTCAAGTTGTGCGGCGGGATGTTGGTCGCCATTCCCACCGCGATCCCGCTTGAGCCGTTGATCAATAGGTTCGGAAGCTTGGAAGGAAGTATCGATGGCTCGACAAGGGATTCGTCAAAATTCGGAACGAAATCCACCGTGTCCTTGTCGATATCGGTCAAAAGCTCGTTGCTCGCGCTTGAAAGCCGTGCCTCGGTGTAGCGCATGGCCGCGGCGTTGTCGCCGTCGATGGAGCCGAAGTTCCCCTGCCCTTCCACGAGCGGGTAGCGGAGCGAAAAATCCTGCGCCATGCGGACCATTGATTCGTAGACCGCGGTGTCCCCGTGCGGGTGATATTTACCGAGCACTTCTCCGACGATACGGGCAGATTTTTTATAGGCCTTCGAGTG
>CAZPCF010000175.1:0-4303 GCA_964585045.1 uncultured bacterium | reverse complement strand
TGGGGTCTCGGGTCATGAAACCGCCCTTGCGCATCGCGACACGCATCTCGGGATTGAGACCGACAAGCGCTCTGGCGATCCCGAGTTGGATCGCACCAGCCTGGCCCGCAACCCCGCCGCCTTGGACACGGGCGCGGACACGCACCTGTCCGAGAAGGTTCGCGGATTTGAGCGGTTGCTCGACAAGCATCTGGAGGTTGGCGCGTTTCAGATATTTCGCGGAGTCCTGCCCGTTAACGATAAAACCTTTTTGACCCGGAAAAACCCACACGCGAGCGATGGCGGTTTTACGGCGTCCAGTAGCATACATAAGTGTCGCGGGAGCGGTCATACGGATTAAACCTCGATCTTAATGGGTTTTTGCGCCTTATTCCGGTACTCAACACCGGGATAAACGCGAAGTCTTTTGAGCATCACATCGCCGATCCGGTTCTTTGGAAGCATGCGCTTGACGGCACGCATGATGATCTCGGCCGGATTCTTTTCCATGAGCTGTTCGTAGGTATACGTCTTCAAGCCGCTTGAGTAGCCGGTGAAATGGGTATAAATCTTGTCCTTTTTCTTGTTGCCCGTCACGTGGACCTTCTTGGCATTGATCACGATGACCTGATCCCCGGTAAGCTTATCCGGCATGAAGCAGGTCTTGCCTTTACCGATCAAAAGGGACGCGATCTTAGTGGACATCCGCCCGAGAGTCTTCCCGTCGGCATCGATCAAATAGGACTTCCGCGCAATGTCTTTTTCAGTGGGAATAAAAGTTTTCATAATTCCAATGAGTACGCAATTTAAGGAGCGTCAACGAACCTAAATTGCTTGTACGATTTGGACCCCGCCTTTTTGGAGCGAGATGCGGTTGAAAAATGAGACACAAAACCCACGTCTCCATAAGAACTTACATTAAAATAAGTCCCAAAAGGGCGGGGTTAATTCGGAATAATCGCTTGCGTTCACTCCGTTTCGCAAGCGATGTCCTCATTAAAAGTCCGCGGAGTATAGCAAAAACCCCCAGGAGTGTCAAACTTTTACCCCTCTTTCTTTATCGTGGAGCTTTTCCCCTTCATCGCGAGAGAAGCGTCGTCGTTGAAACAAAAAAAGCCGCGGACCCTATCGAGCCCGCGGCAAGGATTGCCGTCCCTTGTGAAGCCTTATTCGCAATGGCTTTTTTAGAACTGGCTTTGACTAAAAACTAACAAAAACCTTTGTCTGGGGGAAGGCTAACACATAATCTGGATTTTACAAGCCCTCCTATCTTTTTCAACAGGTCCTTCGAATCAATATGTAACCCTAATCAGAGTAAGGCCTTCGGAAGGGGCTGTCATGCCAGCAAGACGCCGGTCCTTGGCCTTGAGAATAGCGGCTATATCCCCAGCCCTTCGCTTCCCTCTCCCCACCTCCAGGAGGGTTCCAGCCATGTTCCGGATCATGTGATAAAGGAAACCGTCTGCTTCCACACGAATGAGAATGAGATGCCTCTGCCTATTGATCTGGAATCGCTTGATCGTCCGGACGCACGAGCCCCCTTTTTTCATGGAAGACACGGAAGTAAACGACTTGAAATCATGTTTCCCGAGGAACGCCTTGGCGGCTTGTCGCATCTTTGTGACGTTTAAATGATGGGGAACATGGAACGCACGACCTGCGATGAGAGGAGAACGGCAAGGGTGATTCCAGACCCGATATTCGTAGACCTTGGAGCGAACGCTGTAACGGGCGTGAAAATCGGATGCAACTTCGTGGATCTCTTTCACGACCACCGGCGGAGGTAAAAGTGCGTTGAGGCCTTTTTGGATCTTCTTTAGTTCGTGAGCGCTTGAGGTCTTGAAGTTGACGACCTGGCCCTCGGCATGAACACCGGTATCCGTGCGGCCGCTCGCGGCTGAGATCTTCATCTTGCGATCAAAAAATCCGGAAAGGGCCTTCTCAAGAACTTCTTGGATGGTCGGCTGTCCGGGTTGTTTTTGGAACCCGAAGAACATCGAGCCGTTGTATTCGAGGATGAGCTTGATATTTCTCATATTTTAGACCTCAGACTATAGACCACAGACCGCAAACTAAAAGCTTTTGAACTCTGGTCTCTAGTCTCCAGTCTGCAGTCTAGCTTGCAAAAGCAAGCTCGGCGATCTGGATTGCGTTTAGGGCGGCACCCTTACGGATCTGGTCGCCGGAGACGAACATCGCAAGACCGTTTTCCACGGTCGTGTCTTCGCGAAGACGGCCAACGAGAATGTCATCTTGTCCGGTCGCCTCCAGCGGCATCGGAAAATAATTCTTCTCACGGTCATCGATCACCTTGATCCCGGGAGCTTTCGAAAGCAGCTGACGCGCCTCGTCGACAGATATTTTCTTTTCGGTCTCGATGAAAAGCGCCTCGGAATGCGCGCGCAATACCGGCACGCGAACGCAGGTCGCGGTCACACGGATCTCGGTGTTATGAAAGATCTTCTTCGTTTCTTTCACCATCTTGGTCTCTTCTTCGCAATACCCATCTGGACCGATCTTGGAGTTATGTGAAAATACGTTGAACGCGATCTGATGCGGCAGGACCTGTTTTTTGACGGGTCTTCCGGCAAGAAAATCCTGGGCCTGGACCTTAAGCTCTTCCATGGCCTTTGCGCCGGCACCGCTCGCGGCCTGATAAGTTGCGGCAATGATGCGCTTGATCTTCGTGGCTTTGTGGATCGGAAAAAGCGGCACGAGCATGATGATGGTTGAGCAGTTCGGGTTCGCAATAATGCCTTTATGTTGGGCGATGTCTTCAGGATTGATCTCCGGCACCACGAGCGGGATCTGGGGATCCATGCGGAACGCACTCGTATTATCCACCATGAGCGCCCCGGACTTCACGATATGCGGCGCAAGTTCGCGGCTGATCGCCCCGCCAGCGCTCGAAAGCACCAGATCCAGCCCTTTGAAGGAGTCGGGCGTAGCTTCCTCGACCTGGTAGCTTTTTCCCTTAAACTCAATCTTTTTCCCGGCCGAACGGCCCGAAGCCAGAAGCCTCAGTTCCTCGATCGGAAATTTCCGCTCTTTTAAGAGCTCGAGAAATTCCTGACCCACCGCGCCGGTCGCACCTAATACCGCGACCTTAAGTCTTCTAACCATGTTATTTTCCTTTTTAATGGATTAAGTTTGCCCCTGTTGTTTGCGCAACGCTCAACGGTCAACGCGCAACGATTTGGTTTTCACATCGCGCGTTGTGCGTTGCGCGTTGTGCTATTTTCGTTCTTTCGGGTCGAGTCCTTTGACGACGAGATCGCCCACTTCGGTCGTGGAGTATCCCATTTTCCCCGCCGCGAGGCTTTTAAGCTTTTTCGCCGTAACCCATTTCACGGATTCTTCGATCTCTGCGGCGGCTTTCTCTTCCCCGAGGATCTCCAGCATCATCTGCCCGGCACAGATCGCCGCGAGAGGATTGATCACATTCAGACCGGTGTACTTGGGTGCGGATCCGCCGATCGGTTCGAACATGGAAACACCTTGCGGGTTCAAGTTCCCTCCGGCCGCGATCCCCATACCTCCCTGGATCATCGCACCAAGGTCGGTGATGATATCTCCGAACATGTTGTCCGTTACGATCACGTCGAACCATTCGGGGTTCTTCACCATCCACATGCAGGTCGCATCCACATGCGCATAATCCCGTTTGACATCCGGATAATCCTTCGCGCCAACCTCATGGAAGGTGCGTTCCCAAAGGTCCCAGGCGTAGGTCAGCACATTGGTTTTTCCGCAGAGGGTCAGCGTCTTTTTCTTGGAATTGCGTTTGCGCGTGTACTCAAAGGCGTAGCGCAAGCAACGCTCGACACCCTTGCGGCTGTTCCGGCTGATCTGGATCGCGACTTCGTTCGGGGTCCCTTTATTGACGAATTCGCCCTCGCCGACATAGAGGCCTTCGTTATTTTCGCGGACCACTACAAAATCGATGTCTTCCGGTTTTTTGTTCTTGAGGGGACAGTCCACACCCGGGAACAGCTTCACCGGGCGAAGATTAATGTATTGCTCCAGCGAAAAACGGAGTTTGAGGAGGAGCCCTTTTTCCAAAATGCCCGGCTTTACGTCCGGATGCCCGACAGCCCCAAGATAGATCGCCTGGAAACCCCGAAGCTCCTGGATCACGCTGTCCGGAAGCACTTCCCCGGTCCTCATATAACGTTCCCCGCCAAGGTCATATTCCTGCCGGTCGAGTTTAAAACCATATTTTTCGGAAGCCGCTGTTAAAACTTTGTTCCCTTCACGGACAACTTCCGTACCGGTCCCGTCTCCCGGGATGACTGCGATCTTATACGTTTTCATTCACTCTTCC
>CAZPCF010000174.1:0-4324 GCA_964585045.1 uncultured bacterium | reverse complement strand
TAGCAACTGTGAACCGCAGTAATGGCCTCTTTTCTCGGAGGATCGATCATGCCCTGGAGGCCAAGGAAAGTCATCGTTTGAAGGTCTTCATGCGCGACAGACTCCATGCCGGCCGGCGCTTCCTTTTTCGCAAAGGCAAGCACCCGCAACCCTTTTGAGGCCATGGCCTCCGCCCGGGCCATGACACTTTTTTTGTCGAAAGATCCACCGCACCTTTCCAAAACGCGCTCCACGGAACCTTTCATGAAAATCACGGAGGGTTTTCCCTCCGCGAAAGCATGAAGCGTAGCCATGTATTGGTACGACGATTCAAAAGGCAGAGTATCCACTCGTTTAGCCAAAGACCCGCTCGTGTTTTCATGGATCCCTGCTTTTCGGGCCGAAACGATCAGAGACCCCTCCGTGGGATCACCCTCGATGTCATAACGATTGTCTTTTTCAACGAGACGTGAAGTGTTGCAAAGCAACCCTGCGGTTAGGCATTCTTTCAGCGCATCGGACGTCAAGAGACCCTCAGGTTTTCCGTCCAAAAAGAACTCTCCTTTCGGCTGATATCCGGCCCCGCTCACCGTATAAAACTGGTCACCACAAAAAATTTCCTGGACCGTCATCTGGTTCTCGGTCAGGGTCCCTGTCTTATCCGAACAAATGATCATCGTGCTGCCCAGCGTTTCAACGGCCGGAAGCTTCCGGATAATCGCCCGGCGCTTTGCCATGCGCGATACCCCGATGGCAAGGGTGATCGTGACCGCCGCGGGAAGACCTTCAGGGATTGCCCCTACGGCCAACGCAACGGCCGCCATGAAAACTTCGACGGCGGGTTGCCCCCGGAGTAGCCCCATCAGGAACGTCAAGGCGGCCATTCCGAGAATCACATAAAGAAGAAAATGACTGAAATGCGCGATCTTTTTTGTCAAGGGCGTGGCAAGGTCTTCCGCCGTGAAGATCAGCTGAGAGATCTTTCCCACTTCAGTGGCATCGCCGGTCGCGACCACGACCGCCCTTCCTTGTCCGTAAGTCACGAGCCCGGAGGTATAAAGCATGTTCGCCCTGTCGGCCAGGACGGTTTCTTCGGCAAGAGGCTCTGTTTTCTTTTCGACCGGAACGGATTCTCCGGTCAAAGCGGATTCGTTCACCTGAAGTTCGCGAACCTTGAGTGTCCGCATATCGGCCGGAACCTTGTCTCCCGAATGGATGATCACAATATCCCCGGGCACAAGCTCGGTGGAGGGAATGTTCTTTTCCATCCCTTCTCGCAAAACTGTGGTTTGTGTGGTCATGGAACGGGCAAGCGCCGCTAAGGCATTGATCGCTTTGGATTCCTGCAGAAACCCCACTATGGAATTGATCAGGACAACCCCGAAGATCACGGCGCTATCGACCCACTCTTTCAGTGCAAAAGTTACGACGGCTGCGGTGAGAAGGATGTAAACCAGCGGCTGGTTGAATTGGAGCAGAAACCGCAGCCACGCGGGCTTCCCTTTTTGAGGAGTAAGCACGTTCATCCCAAAAAGTTTCTGGCGCTTAGCAACTTCTTCAACGCCCAACCCTAGATCCGCTTGGGCCGCCAAACGCCCCAGGGTCTCAGCTGTCGAAAGGCCGTGCCACTTTTTTTCCCCTAGGATCGCTGAAATTTCCACAATGAAAACCCTCTCGAGAGAATGCTTCTATCTTTTTTGATTGATATTTGCTTTCCGAAATATTGGCAACCCAGCATAGATCTTTTTACGTATCAACGCCCTTACCATAACCACCGGGCCGTTCAACCGCATGATCTTCCCTATCGTTTTGAGTTATCGGAAATTCGAGGCCGTTCTTGTTGAGCTATCGGAAACTCGCGGCTGTTCTTGTCTCTAAAATTAATTGGTGCGTGAAGGCCCCACAGGATCAGATACCCCAAGATAAATAAGATTATTATGATTGTTAAAAGCAAAACTTTATTCATCTCTGCGATCCCTCCTGTTCTCTCTTGCTTCTCACCGATTGTTCTTTATCCGTTTTTATTGATTGGGCTACTGAAAAAGGGGGAGCGCCCTTTGGGGATTTCGGATCACACAAGCCATCATACCCTCCCCATAACCTGTCTGACCAGAAAATTTCTTATGCTGCTGCCCATCACGATCGGATCTGTCTTCCACGCGTCGAAAGAATGGATAACCCTTGCCATTTTTTTAGCGCCTGAAAAATCCATGTGATATTCATTTAAAATTTTGCTTTTTCCTCATTTGTGGGTAGGGATAGTGTAGCACTGCCTTTTCGAGTGACAAATAAAAACTCGTAGAAAAACACTGGATACACTATGGCGTGCTACAAAAAGGGCGGGTATTTCTCCACAAGGATTTGACCTTTCAATCTTTGGGCGGTTTTGAAAAACTTGGGCGCTGGATCTGAGCTGATCTTGACGAACCGAAATCCGCTGTATAGCCTTAGTCGGAACTAGGCTGGCAGTAAATAATACGGCTGATCAAGCAAGATAGGGCTTTATAGCCATTGCTAGAACAAAGAAAGGCTTAGCAAAACACCTGCATTTGCTTTTTTCCTATTCGCCAGATATACTTCTGCAAGAAGAAAATAAAGTCTTATGCGTCGTTCTTGACGTGCTCTTTGGAGAAACTGATTTGCGATCCGATCGCCCATTTTGTCGAAAGGGGTTTGGTTATGGGGACAGAAGCCTTAAACCTTAAAAAGAAAGCTTCCGTGGAAAAAATTCCTGCCAAGAAAAAAAGAATTCTTATCATTGAAGACGAGTACAGCGCCAGCAAATTCTTGAGCATGCGCCTGAAAAACCTTGGGTTCATGGTTTCCGCCGCCTTCGACGGCATGACAGGCCTCAAGGAAGCAACGGAAACCATTCCCGACCTTATCATTCTCGATCTCATGATCCCCAAACTTCCCGGCGAAGAGGTCTGTAAAGCGCTCCGTGAAAGTTTCGATGAAAAACTCGTGCAGATCCCCATCATCATGTTGACAGGCAAGGATTCGGTGGTCGATAAGATCCTTGGCAAGGTCATCGGCGCCGATGCTTATTTGACAAAACCTTATGAATTCAGCGATCTTTTTGAGGTGATCAAGAAAATTCTTCCGGATTCTTAAACGTCGAGAACAGGAAAATTCTGGGGAGAAGTCCCGGCCCGGAAAAGAGGTTGTGGAGATGGACCAGAAAAAGTTCGCGCAGCCCGATCTGAAGATCCTCCTCGTCGAGGATGACCAGGAATTCGCGAATATCTTGAGGATCCGCCTCAGCAAAGAAAAAAACCCTTGCCTCGAGATCACTTGCCTTCCCACGTTGCAACAGGCCCTAGAAGCGTTGTCCGAAAAAGCCTGGGATTTGATCCTTCTGGACCTGATGCTCCCCGACTCCTCAGGCATTCAGACCTTTACCACGCTTCGCTCCCGGGCCCGGCATACGCCTATTGTGATCATGAGCGGGCTGGACAGCGACAGCCTTGCGATCGACGCCGTCCGCAAAGGAGCGGAAGATTATCTGGTCAAGGGTGAAATTGATTCCAGGCTTCTCCTCCGCGTTCTTCATCATGCCGTGGACCGGCACCGCATCAAGGAGAAACTGGCGTCGGTCACCGGACGGCTCCGGAAATCGAACTTACGTCTTGAAACAATGGCTCTCCTGGATCCTCTCACTGAGCTCTATAACCGCCGCGGCCTCCAGCAAGCCCTCCGACGGGAGCTCCAGATCCTTTCCCGTGAAGGCGGAAAGCTTATGGTCCTTTTTCTCGATATTGATGATTTCAAAAAGATCAACGATTCCCTGGGCCATCCTGTGGGAGATATTCTTCTCAAAGAAATCGCCAAAAAAATCCAGGCTTCTGTCCGCGTCTCGGACCACGTGGCAAGGATCGGCGGCGATGAGTTCATTTTGTTGCTTCCCAAGACGCCTTTCAGAGAAGGACTCCATCTTGCCGAACGGCTCCGGTCTGCCATTGCAAAAACTACGATCGTTATCTCTGAGAAAGAAACGCTCCGGGTCACCGCAAGTTTCGGTCTTACGAAGGTGCCGGCCCATACGGCCTCGGTCGACGACCTTCTCGCCATTTCAGACCCCTTCCTGAGACAGAGCAAAAAGGAGGGGAAAAACCGGGTCTCTTACCCGCCTCCCCTTGAGGCGGAAGAATATATCCAGACCCCGGCTTCCGTACACATGACGGAGCTGATGCGTCAAGGCCGTGACTTTTTTGCATTAAAGCAGCCCATCCTGCGCCTCGCGGACCAATCTCTCATCGGTTACGAATTCCTCTCCCGCCTTAAAAATACCGGCATTCATATGCCAGAGGAGTTCTTCCGCATTGCTTTGGAAAACAATATGCTG
>CAZPCF010000173.1:0-4333 GCA_964585045.1 uncultured bacterium | reverse complement strand
CAGCCTTCGAACCCGCTTCGACCGCTTTTGAGATCGCCATGGTCATCCCGCGGTCCTTGAACGAACCCGTCGGGTTCAGCCCTTCGAATTTGTAATAGATCCGGATATTCTTCAGGCCGAGTTCCAACGGCAAGGCTTCCGCGAGAATGAGCGGTGTATTGCCCTCATTAAGCGAAATGATCGGCGTCTTCTCCGTGACCGGAAGATATTCCTGGTAGCGCTCGATGATCCCGATTTTTTTGACTGCGTATTTCCCCATACCGCTCAAGCCTCTTCGATGCGAATGACCTGGGTCCGACCCTTGATGCAAGACATGCCGTCGATCTCGCGGATCGCGGCCCTCAGATTCTTTTCGTGGGTATCATGCGTTAAAAGGATGAGCGGCACCACGCGCCCGGCACTGCGTTCACGCTGCATGACATCCGAGATACTGATCTTGTGTTTTCCGAGGATTTTTGAGATGTTCGCGAGCACACTGGGCTGGTCGATCACGTAGAATCGCAAGTAGTACCGCGAAAGGATCGAAAAAATGCTTTTTACCGGGATGGTTTTCCCGAGCGCCCGGACCATGAACCGGTCTTCCAGAGGCCCCATGGCTCCGGCTTTTGCGATATCCACCAGGTCTGCGATCACCGCGCTCGCGGTCGGATGCGGCCCTGCCCCGCGTCCGTAAAAAAGCACGTCTCCCACTTCATCACCGCGCATCAGGATCGCGTTGAACGATCCGTTCACGTTCGCAAGGATGTGCGAATTCGGCAAAAGCGTCGGCTGGACGCGCGCTTCCATGCCCTTTCCTGATCTCTTGGCGATCGCGAGCAATTTGATCGTGTATCCGAATTCCTTGGCAAAGGCGATATCATCGCTTGAGATCTCGGTGATCCCTTCGCAGTAAATATCCTTGAACTTCACTTTCCCGCCGAAAGCGAAGCGGGCGAGGATCGCGAGCTTGTGCGCGGCATCGTATCCGCTCACATCAAGAAAGGGATTCGCTTCGGCAAAGCCCAGCTTTTGAGCCCCCGCCAAGGCGTCCGCGAAACTCGTACCTTTGGCGGTCATCTGGGTTAGGATGTAATTCGTGGTCCCGTTAATAATGGCATGTACAGAATCGATGCGATTCGCCGCAAGGCCTTCGCGGAGCGCTTTGATGCACGGAATGCCGCCTCCCACGCTCGCCTCAAAACAAAGCCAGCGTTTCATCCGGTGCGCGAGTTCGAAAAGCTCATCGCCATGTTCCGCCAGAAGCGCCTTGTTCGCGGTCACCACATGCTTGCCTGCTTTAAGCGCCTCCTTGATCAATTGGCGGGCGACCGTTGTGCCTCCGATCAATTCGACCACCACATCAATGGACGGATCCCGCACCACCGCGAAAGCGTCCTTGGTCATGATTCTTTTCGGAGGGCGGACTTTCCTATTCCGTTCCGGATATTTTTCCGCGATTCTCGCGAGGTTGAAAGACACTCCCAGCTGGCGGGCGAGCAAAGCCCTCTTCGCCGTAAGGATCTCATAGAGTCCGGTACCGATCTGTCCCAACCCGAGAAGTCCGACATTGATCTTTTTCATATTTCTCCTGAGCAAACGTCCTAAGTTCAGTGATGACAAAACCTTAAGAAAGTCGGGTTAGTATATCCCACCCCAAAGTAAAAATCAAACAGCCCTTCTTCGGATGCATACGGTGTACGGAGTACGGCAAAGAATAAACACGCTGCATCGTACGCCTTCCGCCGTATGCCTTTCGCTGTTCCTTTTGCATTTCTAATAGAGTTTACTTTAAAAATGAATTGTGTATACTACCTCCACTGTTCTCCTAAAATGATCCAAATGAGGAGCCCCTAAATGGAAAAGAAAATTCTCGCTGCTCTTGTTCTTGTGACCGCTCTAGCCAATTTTGGCATGGCTCGTTCCGGACAGTATGATGACGAAGCGCGTGAGCAGGAAAAGATCCAGAAGCAACTGGAAAAAGAGGGCCAAACGCCCGAAAAACGCCATCCCGCAAAGAATTTCGCGACGGGGATCAAGGAAGTTACGTATGATAATGTTAAAGATACTTTAAGTGACGCGGGCGGATCCACCATGCACGAGAAACCGGTGATCGGGACCTTGGACGGAACGCAACAGGCCGGAGAGAAGGTCATCGATAACACTATCAAAGGTGTCAAAAAGGTCGCTTCGCTCGGCTACGCGAAGGATGATAGTTACGAGATCGAGCAGGCTGAAAAGGGCTCCGGCGACGCCGCCAAGATCAAGCTCTTCCAGTTTTAGTTCAAAACATAGACCTAAAACAAAGGGGACAGGCATTCATTGATTGCCTGTCCCCTTTTATTTTGACCCAGCCTGTCTTTTTTTAGGTTAAAGTCCGAAGACGTGGTCTGCGGTCTATTTAGAGATTGAACTGCAGGTCGTAAAGCTTCTTATACATCCCGCCCAATCGCAAAAGGAACTCGTTCGTTCCCTGTTGGACGATCTTGCCTTTGTCCATGACAAGAATGCGGTCCGCTTTTTGGATGGTGGAAAGACGGTGGGCGATCACGAACACGGTGCGGGCCTTCATAAGATTCTCCAGAGCGCCCTGGACTTCTTTCTCGCTTTGCGTGTCGAGATGGGAAGTCGCCTCATCAAGGATCAGGATCGGTGGATCCTTGAGAAGCGCGCGGGCGATCGCGATGCGTTGGCGTTCGCCGCCTGAAAGCTTGAGCCCCCGGTCCCCAAGCGGTGTATCATAACCTAGAGGCAAAGCTCCAATAAAATGATCGGCGTAAGCGATCTCTGCCGCCCGTTTTACATCTTCCAAACTCGCGTCCGGACGTCCATAAGCGATATTCTCCCGGATCGTGCAATTAAAAAGCACGGTCTCCTGCGATACGATCCCGATCAGGCCGCGCAGAGAATGCAGCGTCAAATCCCGGATATCCTTGCCGTTGATCTTGATGACACCCTCCCCGGGATCATAAAAACGGAGAAGTAAATTCACGAGCGTGGTCTTTCCGGAACCGCTCGCGCCCACGAGCGCGATCACTTCGTTGTGCTTGGCCCGGATCTCAATATCTTTGAGCACCCATTTATTGAATTCATAGTAAAAACCGACATGTTCATAACTGATCTCACGGATCGTCTCTGAAAAAACGAGGGCGCCGGGCCTATCATGGATCGTAGGCTTGGCGTCCAACACCTCAAAAATACGTTGGCCCGAGGCGATCGACTGCTGGATCGTGCTATTCACCTTGCTTATCTTCTTAAGAGGTTCGTAACAAATATAGAGCGAAATAAAAAAAGCCGCGAACCGTTCCGGCGACAGGTATTGCATCCCATACCACACGGCAAACGCAGCGCCGATCGCGCCGATCACTTCGATCAACGGACGCTGGATGATCGTCACCTTGATGGTTTTCCTGAAAAATCTGAAGACGCTGTTATTGATCTCCTCAAAACGCCGGATCTCCCCCTCTTCGCGGCCGAAAGCCTTCACGATACTGGCCCCGGAGAGCGTCTCACCGATAAAAGAAGTAATGTCTCCGACACGTTCCTGCATTTTTTTTGTCAGTTTGCGGAGTTGTTTGCCCAGAAGCACGATGGGGATCGCGACAAGCGGAAATATCAGGATCGCGATGAACGCGAATTTTCCGCCCCAGATAAAAATAAAGGGGATGTTGAACAGAATGACCAGCGGCTGTTTCACAAGATCGGTGATCACATCCGTGACCGCGCCCTGGATCTGACCGACATCGTTCGTGATGCGGGAAAGAAAATCCCCGGTGCGGCCTTTCGCGTAAAAATCATGAGAAAGATAGACCAAATGGCGATAGAGATCGTCCCGGACTTTGCGGACGGCGAGGATCCCGACATTGGCCATATGATAGTTCGATACATAATCAAAAAAACCGCGCAAAACGAACACGCTGATCAGAATAACGGGGATCCAAGTAAGCGGCACGGCCATGGAAGTCAATTGGGGGAAATATTTTGAAAGATAAGGGACATTGTCAACAACGACCTGGTTCTTTTGAAAGAACCCTTTCGTGATCACATAGAGCGCTACCGAAACCAGGGCATTCGCCATCGAGAAGGCAAGCATGCACAAAAAGGCGATGGCAAGGCGCCAGCGGTACGGCTTTACATAACTCAGTAGTCTTTTATAGATGTCCATAGCGAATATCCAAGTAAGGAGTACGGCGTAAGGCGTACGGCGCATAAGGAATATTCCGCGCGCCGTACTCCGTACGCGAAACGCCGTACGATTTGAGACGACACTGTAACATATCCGTTGACACTGCTCAAGGTTATGATTTAAGCTTCTCACGCGTTGCTTTTTCTCTTGATAACTTGTGAGACATAAAGG
>CAZPCF010000172.1:0-4435 GCA_964585045.1 uncultured bacterium | reverse complement strand
ACGTTTATGCTTGGCAGCACTTCGATGCCCGCTTACGCGGCGGATTGCATGAAGGATACTCTGCTCAACCAGTTCGGGGATTGGTTCTGCACCCTCGGCCAAAAGCAGAAAAAGAAAGACCTGGTCCGGGCCACCCGGCAAGCCAATCGCCGTATAGCCTGCGCCGAAAAACAAGCGCAGGAAGCCGCCCAAAACGGGTGACAGTCCAAACTTTTCATTTCTTTTCCTAAATGGACGTTTGGGCAGCCCCAATTTCAACAGAGTTGAAATTGAAAGGCATGGGGACAGTCACCTTTTGGGGGACAAGCATTAACCCCATCGCTACGTAACGCCCCCGTTATTGATCCGGAAGTCCATCTGATCCCTAGCGTACCCAGTACTTCTCACGCCGTACACCTTCCGCCTCCCGCTATCTATTATAAGTAGATATTAACCGCTTCCCAGTCGCCTCGCGTCAAAATTTCCGCTTCTTTTGATTTCCTTTTCACTCCTCCGGGATTATGTTCGTGTTGTTCGAATTCAAAAAAGTTTTAAAGGAGGACGACATGATCAACCCTATCGAAGGAAGAGAATTCCCGGCAGAAATTCCTGCCTCCGCAAGCCCTTGGATCCAGATCACGTTCCGGAAAATCAAACCATCCGCGAAACAAAACGCGGGAGACCTGTCATGAGACAGCCGTTTTCATTTTTCCTCAGATTTGTCGCGTTTTGCATCGCATTGATCTTCAGCTGGAACCAGATCGTTTGGGCGGAAGGGATCCTAACACAGGATTATGTCGTTTCTCCAATGCAGCCTACCGCTGCGGCATCTGTTTCCGCTTCTACTGCGTCGACCGCAACGACAACTATTTCGACGGCAACGACAACGGATTTCCTTCTTTCTAACGGATCGCCCTTGTCAATTCCGGTCGCTGAAGCAAAAGCTTCCAGTCCTGTTCCGGAGATAACAAGCCCAGTTTCTGGCGCGGTCACTATTAATTCGGGCGCTGCTTATACCACCACACGAACCGTGACCTTGAATCTTTCAGCGACCAGTTCGGTAAGCAGTTTGAGCAAGATGAGTTTTTCTACAAATGGCACGAGTTGGAGTGCCGCAGAGACGTATGCCGCGTCAAAAACTTACACATTCTCAAGTTGGGAGGGTGCGAAGACCGTCTACGTAAAATTTTATGATAAAGAAGGAAATGTGAGCGCAGTCTGTCCGGGATCCATATTTTTAGATTCGACATCTCCCCGCGGGACCGTGAAGGTCAATGGTGGAGTCTTCTATATTAACCAAGCTGCGGTCATGCTGGATCTTCTGGCAACCGATACCGGAAGCGGTTTAGATAAGATGAGTTTTTCAAGCAATAACGTGAATTGGACCACTGCCGAAGCCTACGCGACCACCAAGGCATGGTCTTTTGCTTCAGGAGACGGGAGCAAAAAAGTTTTTGTCAAATTTATGGACAAATCCGGGAAATGGTCGAGTGCGGTGTCTGTGACCGTGATCTTGGATACGGCAAAACCCACGGGCTCGATCAACATTAACTCAGGCGCTTCCTACGCCACGTCACAAACCGTCACGTTGGATCTCTCCGCAACCGACAGCCGCAGCGGAGTCAGCACCATGAGTTTTTCAACGGACGGAACGACGTGGAGCGTTCCGGCGGCATACGCGAAGTCAAAAACATATACGCTTCCGTCCGGAGACGGAGTGAAGACAGTATATGTGAAATATTACGACAGGGCAGGAAATGAGAGCGCAGTTTATTCAAAATCGATCATTTTAGAGACGTTAGTGCCCTCGGGTACGATTACCGTTAACAATGGGGCTTCCCATATTAGTCAGACCGCCGTCACGCTGAACCTCTCTGCGACCGATGCCGGATCCGGGCTAAGTAAGATGAGTTTTTCAAACAATAACGTGAATTGGACCACTGCCGAAACTTATGCCGTCTCAAAAACATGGACGTTTGATTCCGGGGATGGGAATAAAACTGTTTATGTGAAATTTCAGGATAAATACGGAAGATGGTCAAATCCCGTGTCCGTGACTGTGACCTTAGATACCCTTGCTCCTGTGATCGTGGTGGATGCCAGAACGCCGGGTGCGATCAATGTAAAAACTTTTACGATCGATTACACATCGGATGGTGTCAGTAAAGCGAAGACTTTTACAGGTCTAACAGAAGGTGAAAATACCCTTGTGATCACGGAAACGGATGTCGCGGGCAATCAAACGGTTTGGACCCGGAAAGTGACCGTGGACACTATTGCTCCGGTCATTGGGGTGGACGCTTCGACTCCCAGCTTAGTGAACACCAAAACCCTCACAGTTCATTACACCGCGGACGGTGTTGCTAAAACGAAAATCTTTACGGATCTTACGGAAGGCGAAAACATCCTCACGATCACCGCAACAGACCCTGCTGGAAATACATCAGAGCAAACCGTGGGGATCTTCGTGGACTCTGTTCCTCCGGAGGGGAGTTTTTTTATTAATCAGGATGCGATCGGGACAGAATCCAGGGTCGTTGTCCTCTCAACCGAGGTTCACGATACCGCCACAACTCTAAATGGTATGAGATTTTCCATGGATGAGGGTGCCCATTGGACAGAATGGGAACCGTGCGGACCCTTCAGGGTGCTGGAACTTCCGGAAGGAGAGGGGGTCAAAACTGTTCTTTGTGAGATCAAAGATGCGGCGGGTAATGTGGGAACGTTTTCCGACACGATCTCATACACGGCAATTCCCCAACCGCCAGTTGTGGCAGTGACTTCTCCAAACGTTACGGATCAAGAACTTTATACTTTGACCTATACCGTTAGTGGAGAGACGTATCAGGAAATATGGCGGCTTCGACCGGGCACGAATGAACTTTTGATTTGCGCTACCAACGGTGCGATGCCGGTCTATTTGGCGTATTCCGTAACCTTCCGGAAAACCGACGCGGTTCTACCTGCTATGCCGGCTATTCCGGAGCTTACCGGAGACCTTATTTCACTGACCGCCCAAAACGGACTCGTGATGAACTATGACGGAGGAAATCTGATTTCAATCGAACAACCGGGACAGTACACGTTGTATCAGCCTGAACTTTCAACAGGACAGGAGTTGTTGGGCGGCCTTTTAGTTTTCACCAATGGCGACCGGCTGCTTTATCGGGATGGGCGCGTTGTTTATTCGCTCAATACGGCCGGAGAAAAAACAGTCTATAACCCCGACGAGACTATTTCGTATGTGGTAGATCAAACCGGCACGAAGACGGGGTTCGCCTATCAGTTGGACTCCACCGGAAAAGCAGTTTCGGTTCTAAGCTTTGAAACGGACACGGTGAGTCGCTACGACGGGCAAATGAAACCCGTCTGGATCAAAAAAACGAACGGCGCCCAGATTTATTATGAAGACGGTTTTTTAAAAGGCTATACCGACGCGGAGGGGGATTTTTTCAAATATCAGGTCACGATTGAATACATGGGCCATGAACTTCTCGGGTATTCCTCCGAATTGATCAGTGTAAAGCCAGCGGGCATGTCGGCGGAGCTCTCTTTGGAGGCGTTCCGGAGCAATACGAGCAGTTTTCCTTCGGCTCAAAAAACCTTGGAGCAGGACCTTCTGGAAACCATAGGCTATGACACGAACGGTTCGATCAAAGAAGTCGTGTCTGGAAAAGGGGAAGTCCTTGAGCTCCAAAATGGGCTGCCGGCCCTTTTCAGGGACGCCTCAGGAAAAACTTTAACGATCCAGAACCAGGTGGCGGAAAACGGGGAGCTTCTTTCCATTGCCTGGACCGACCAAGGTGTTGAACAGGTCTTTGACGCATCCGGTCATCTGAGCCAGCTTAAGTTGAATGATGGAACCCTGTTGGATATCACGGAATCCGCGCTGGATCGGATCATCCTTGCGGACGGGAGTGTTCTCACCGAGCTTATTTGGAGCGGGCGTTCGCTGACCGGTTTCCGGAGAACGACAACAGAGGGTTCGACCGAGATCTACGTGAATAACGCACTCACAGAACGGATCGATGCACAGGGCAATCATACCACGTATGTTTATTATTACGGTCGCCGGGAAGCCGAAGATATCGTGACAGAGGACGGAAAAACCTACCATGTGATCCGGTTCCCGAATAGTAACGGCCTCACACAACGTCTCATGGATCTCGTCAAGATCGACCTTCCGGATGGCGGCCGGATCGAATTTGAAGAAGGGCGTCCTGTCCGCTATGTACAGAAAAAAGATGTGATGTTGGAGCCGTTTGAGGTGCCGCAACTTTTTGAAGGGAAATCTTTTGTGCCGCTCGTGGAACTGGCGGACGCCCAAATGCGGTCCCTCACGGTCGACCCGAGCGGATACATCTTCAGCGGTGAGATCCTTTTCAATGATGGTACCCAGTATCTGATCGAGAATAATGAGATCGTGAAACAAATCGGAGCGAACGGGCAATTCGTC
>CAZPCF010000171.1:0-4439 GCA_964585045.1 uncultured bacterium | reverse complement strand
CGTTTGTAATTTAAAAGACTATCCGCCGGATCTCTCGATCCATGTGAAGACCCTGACCGCCGAGGAGTTGACGCTGTGGGACCGGCTTTACCGGCAAGGTCAGGAGGCTGCCAAGAAAAAGGATGTTCTGTCCGCCATGGATCTTTTTGAGAAGGCCCATGCGATCGATCCGACCTATGCGGACCTTTCCTTCAAGCTGGGACAACTTTATTTTCAAAGGGGGGAGATCGAAAAAGCCCGGTCCCTTTTCGAGGAGGCCCGCGACAACGATGTGGTCATTCGGAGGGCCCCCAAGGACATCCTCCATGTTTTTGACGACCTGGCCAAGGGGGAGCCGATCCATTACTTCGATACCGGAAAAGCGCTTCTTCCCAAAGCTCCCGGAGGGATCCTGGGATGGCCGGTGATCGAGGACAATGTCCATTTTTCCATCGAAGGACAATCTCTTGCCGGACGTGCCTTGGCGTATGAGATAGCCCAAAACAACTGGATCGCGCCACGGTCCGAGTGGCGGTTCGACCGTGAGCGGCCGATGGCAGACATTGAAAAGGAACTTGGGATCACCCGCCGGACGGTTTTTTTGAATTATTGCGCGGTGGTTGGCTATCTGGGACATCGTTATGATGAGCGCCTTGAATTCGCTCAAAGAGCCTGTAAGCTTTTCCCGGAGGACCCCATGGCCCTTCGCCAATTGGCCTGGGCCTATTGGCTGGTAGGAGAAAAGGACAAAGCTCTCGGTGTTTATAAACGCCTGGGCGAAAAAGACCCCGCCGCCCTCGAGGCCGCTTTTCGCGCCCAACCGGAGATCAAGCAAGCTTACGAAGCTTCCGCCGCCCAACCCGAAAATCCCTAGCAACTACGAAAAGCAGTTTTGATCATTCGCGGGAAACGGCAAACGGGGAATGGGGAACGCTGAACGGTTGCGTTACCCGTCCCCCGGGTTTTCAGACTTGGGGGCGGTCCGGCCCATTTGGGGCATATATAGTTTTCAATATAGTTGCAGTTAATTATGCTCAAACTACATGTTTGACATTTATGTAGTTTGTGCTATAGTTCTTGATATATGAGTGAAAACTACATAACCCAGATACGGGAGATCCTGAGCGCTAAAGTGTATGCGAGATCCGCTCTCGCGGACCGGCTCGGGGTAAGCTTAGCGGCCTTGAGCCGGTGGATGAACGGCCATGCCCAGCCTCACCCTCGACGGCTTGAAACCATCGCGAAGGTCTACCGGCAAGTCATCGGTTTTCCCGCTCTTTCAGAACATGAGCTTAAACAGATCGATCGAAAAGCGAAGGCTTTACGGCGAAGGGATCTCTGGAAACTGATCGCGGGGAACGAGGATCTCCAGAATGAACTCCTGGTGGAGCATACTTACAATTCGACATCGATCGAGGGAACGACTTTAAGTCTCAAGGAGACCGGGGTTGTGATCCTGGAAAAAGGGCTGATCCCGGATAAAACGCTTCGGGAACATATCGAGGTTACGAACCATGCTGCGGTTTTGAGGGGCGTTTTTCAAAAAAAATACCGTGAGCCCCTGACCGAGACGCTGATCAGGGACATGCACCGGAACCTTCTTCAAGGTATCCGCGAAGACGCCGGTTCGTATTCAAAATACCCCCGGGTGATCCGGGGGCTCGATATCGAACTGACCCATCCGAAGGACATTCCTGAAGAAATAATGCATCTGATCAAGGCGTGGCGCCGCTCTGCCCGGAAAACAGTACGGGAGATCGCGGCATTTCATGCGCAGTTCGAATTGATCCATCCTTTCGGAGACGGGAACGGCAGGCTGGGCCGCTTGCTTTTGGTCCTGCAGTGCCTGGAACAGGGGTACCCGCCGATCGTCATCGAAAATGTCCGGAAGGTCGAGTATTACGAAGTTCTGGAATACGCGCAAAAAAGGTCGGGAGATCCGTTCACGGTTTTTCTGGTGGATGAGATGGAACGGACCAACAGGATCATCCGGCGGTACGTGTGATCCTTGTCTGTCACAGGCTGCAAGCCCCGCGCACTCCCACGACTACGAAAAGCCGTCCGGAGTTTTTCATTTCAGGCTCGGGCTGCATCTGCTAGTATATCCTTCATTCGATCGGAAAAAGGAGTTCACCCCGTCAGAGACCGGTGATGTTCCGTGATCTTTGCTCGCAGTCCTGGCGATGGGTGAAGGAATGAATTCCGTAATAGCAGTTTCAAAAAAATAACGGGAGCGCCTCAGGAAGCGCCTCCTGTCTCTAACGGGGGAGCCATGGGCAAAATAGGTATTTTGAAGGAGTTCTGGGATTTTCTAAAGGTACGCAAGAAGTGGTGGCTCACGCCGATCGTGCTGGTCATGGTCCTGCTGGGTGCTCTTATCGTCTTCTCGCAAGGGTCCGCAGTGTCACCGTTCATTTACACGCTCTTTTAATCGTCACCTAGGGAACAAAAAAAATTTGAGGAGACTCCTCGGGGGACAGGCATTGATTGATTGCCTGTCCCCTAAGAGCACCGGCGTTATCCTCAGGGGACAGACATTCCCAATGCCTATCAATTTCAGGAAATCTGAAATTGGGGCAGTCCAAGTCACCATTGAGCTCAGGGGACAGACAGTCACTGAATGTCTGTCCCCTAAGCGCATCGTCTTGGACTGCCCCAAGAATATATCCCCTAAGAAGGTTCATGAAAATTTATGAAACAGTATCCTTTTAAAAGCTTCTGGAAGAGGGCACTCGCAGGGTGTTTTGACGCGGTGGGCCGGGCGCTGTCCTTCCCGCTACGATCGCGCCGGAAGCCTTTGGACCTCGCGGCCGCCCGGAGCATCCTCGTGATCCGGCTGGACCACATCGGGGACGTGGTCATGTCGCGGCCCGCGATCCGGGCCCTGCACAAAAAATTCCCGCATGCGGCGATCGATCTTCTTGTGACCGAGGATATCGCGCCGCTTTTTGAACCTTCCAAAGAGATCCGGACCGTGATCGCGGCCAAGCACGGGTGGTTCAACCGGAACGCCTCGTTCGTGCAAAAATGTTCCGAATTCTGGAAGCTCGCCGGTATGCTTAGGGGACAGGCCTTCAGTGACGATGCGCTTAGGGGACAGACAGTCAATGAATGTCTGTCCCCTAAGAGCGCCGACGTTACCCCCAGGGGACAGGCAATCAATCAATGCCTGTCCCCTAAGGATGACCCAAAAACCGGGCCCTACGACATCGGGATCGATCTGCGGGGAGATCTCCGGAATATCCTCCTGATGTCCCTGGCCGGCGTGAAACACACGATCGGCTACGGCATCGCAGGCGGCGGATTCCTGCTGGACGAGGAGGTCCCGTACGATGCCACCCAGCATCAGGTATGGCTCAACCTGAATCTTTTGAATTCGTTCCATGTCGCGCAGGACAACAAGCTCCTGCCCTTCGAATATTCTCCCGACCGGACGCGGGAATTCTGGAAGAAGATCAAAACCCCGCCGCCCACGACCCTTTTGCCGCGCGTCGCGATCCACATGGGATCCGGATATCCGTCCAAACGCTGGCCGTCCGGGAATTTCCAGACACTCATCCAGGAGATCGACCGCAAAATGCTCGCTCAGATCGTGTTGATCGGAACGGAGGCCGAGCGGGACGCGACCCCGGACTTTAGGTCCCAAGAACCGCATGACGCGAACCCGAGTCAGCCGCGCGCAACCAGCTATGGCGGCAATGACATGCTGCTAGAAACTTTGAATTCGGAGCGTCTGATCGACCTGCGGGGCAAAACGGCTCTCCAGGACCTTCCGGGCCTTTTGGACGTGTGTGATGTTTTTATCGGGAGCGATTCAGGTCCGGCGCATATCGCCGCGGCTCAAGGGTTGGAGATCATTTTGCTGGTAAGCGGCACGAACGACATCCGTCTCTGGTATCCCTGGACCGAACGCTTGACCCTCCTCCAGCACGAAGTCCCGTGTTCGCCTTGCGGGCTTGAGACCTGTCCGGTCGAAGGCCACCCCTGTGTGGAAGAGATCACCGTCGATCAGGCCCTTAATGCGTTGCTTTCGGTTCTCGGCCGCCTCCAAAAAAAATCCTAAGATCATGATGGCCCAAACTTTTCATTTCTTTTCCAAAACAGTAGTTTGGCCAGCCCAAGTCGATGCGCTTATGCTTTTTGGAGAGGGTCGGGCACCTTTTTCTCCCTTGTCATCCCCGAATGCTTTAATCGGGGATCCAAAAACAAAAAATGGATTCCCGCTAAATACATGCGGGAATGACAAATCCTTCACATTCACCGCTTCCCCAAAGAAGGTCTGATGTTTATGACGCCCTACCGTGTCGGTCTCGATATCAGGATGCTACAAAATTCGGGGATCGGGACTTATCTGCGCGGACTCCTCTCGGGTTTGGGGACGCTCGGCCTGGCGAACGACCTTGCGCTGTTTGGAGGGGGACCAGTGGAGTGTCTCAGGGGACAGGCAGTCCCAATACCCG
>CAZPCF010000170.1:0-4453 GCA_964585045.1 uncultured bacterium | reverse complement strand
ACTGTTCGTAACGATAAGATCCTAGATGACGGAATCCCGGATCCTCTCGACGGCGCTGCCGGCCAGGACAGGATGCACAATGTTAGCATAGATATTCAATGCGCCCGCTTTTTTGAGAGCCTTGGCGGCCTCCACAAGCGAACCGCCCGTCGAGATCATGTCATCGATAATAACAACATTCTTCCCGGCCACGGAACCGATGATATGCATCACATGCGTCTGGGATGCGCTTTCACGACGTTTATCCACGATCGCGAAATCGCAGTCGAAAAGTTTGGCATATCCACGCGCCATCTTGATCCCGCCTACGTCAGGCGAAACGACCACGAGATTTTTGACCTTTTTTCTCTTAAAATAGCTTCCCAACACGGTGATCGAATAGAGATGATCCACCGGGATATCAAAGAACCCTTGGATCTGCCCCGCATGAAGGTCCATCGTGAGTACACGATTCGCACCGGCACTCACGATCAGGTTTGCTACAAGCTTCGCAGTGATCGGAACGCGTGGTTTGTCTTTGCGGTCCTGACGGGCGTAACCAAAGAACGGCAGCACCGCCGTGATCCGCTTGGCCGAAGCTCGGCGCGCGGCATCGATCAGGATCAAAAGTTCCATCAGACTCTCGTTGGGCGGCGTGCAGGTCGGCTGAACGATAAAAACATCCTTGCCCCGGATATTATCGCGGATCTGGAGTTGGATCTCCCCTTCCGGGAACCGACCGAGCAACACATTGCCGAGGGGAATGCCGAGATGCTTTGCGATCTCCTTGGCGAGCGTCGGATGAGAGCTCCCCGTTAAAAGAACCATATCTCCATTTTGTTTTTTCTGGATCTTCGTCATAAGAACACCCTACCTTTTCTTCTTTGGGACGGGCCGGGCCGGAACGCCGACGACCACATCACCTTTTTTGATTTTTATCTTCGGGATCACCACCGACCCCGCGCCAGTCTTCGCCCCGTCCGGGATCCGAACGGGCGCCACTAAAACCGTGTTGGAACCAATCATCACATTTTTTCCTATCAGGGTCGGATGCTTTTTCTTTCCGTCAAAATTCGCCGTAATAGCCCCGGCCCCGATATTCGTTCCGTCGCCGATCACCGCATCCCCCAAGTAAGTTAAATGCTTGGCCAAGACCCTCTTTCCGAGACGGCTCCGTTTCACTTCCACAAAACTTCCGATCACGGAGCTATCGCCGATCACGGTGCTACTGCGAAGCTTCGCAAACGGCCCGATCTCGCATCGCGCCCCGATCTCCACACCAGTCTCGATAAAACACCAGGGATAGATCGTGGTACCTTTGCCGATCTTCACGCCCGGCGCCACAAAGGTCTGATCCGGCGCCATGAACGTCACACCCTTTTCCTGATGCCTCGCGATCTCCCGCTCATTTATTTTCTTCGTCACGGTGGCCAGATCTTTCTGGGAATTAATCCCTTGTCCTTCTTCCGCGCTCGCCAAGGGAAATGCCTCCACACAATAATCTTCGCGCCGGAGGATCTCAATGGTGTCCGTTAGATAATATTCGCCCTTTTGATTATTCCGCCCGACCCTTTCCAGAGTTTCAAACAAAACTTTTTTATCAAAAAGATAAATACCGGTATTCACTTCCCGGATCGTCCTCTCCTCCAAAGTGGCATCCAGTTCTTCACGGATCGCCGCAAAGTGGCCTTCTTCCCGCACGATCCTCCCATATCCGGATGGATCTTCCTGGACACAGGATAACACGCTGACATGCGCCCGCGATTTTTTATGCGCCGCCAAGAACTTCGCGAGCGTCTCCGGCTTCACAAGGGGCATATCGCCCGGCCAGATCAATACGGGGCCTTGCGCGTCCTTTAAAACCGCCTTGGCCATCATCACCGCGTGGGCGGTGCCTTTTTGCTCGCGTTGAGGCACCGGGATCGCACCGTACGGCTTCAAAAAAGAACGCACGGCTCCGGCTTTATAACCCACCACCACATAAGGATCCTTGATGCCGGCCCCGGCCAAAACTTCAAGCGTGTACCCGAGCACAGGTTTCCCGAACACCGGGTGCAGGACCTTCGGTAGCTCAGAACACATTCGCGTTCCTTTTCCGGCTGCGAGAACGATAGCTTTCATCATTAGCCCTTGATCCCGGTCAATTTGATACCTTCGACGAAGAACCGCTGGTTGAATAAAAAGACGATCAAGATCGGCAGTATCATCATCATCGATGCGGCCATGAGGAGCGTCCAGTCCGTGCCATGCACGCCCTGGAAATAAGCCAACCCAACCGGTAGCGTGTATTTCGTATGCGTATTCACCACGATCAAGGGCCACATCAGGTTCATCCAAGACCCCATGAACGTAAAAGTCGTCAAGGTCGCCAAGGCCGGCTTTGAAAGCGGTAGAACGATATGCCAGAAGATCCGGACATACGAGCATCCATCGATCTTTGCGGCGTCTTCCAGGTCCTTAGGCAGCGTCAAAAAAAACTGCCGCAGCATGAACGTCCCATAAGCGGTGAAGATCCCCGGAAGGATCAGCGCCTTATACGTATCGATCCAGCCAAAATGCCGGAGCAGGATGAACACCGGGATCATGGTCACCGCCCCCGGGATCATCATGGTCGCGAGGTAACCGAAAAAAATCCTGTCGCGACCCGGAAAATTCAGGCGCGCGAACGCGTACGCGGCCATCGCACTCGTGGCGACCTGCCCGAATGTGATGCAAAGGCTCACAAAAATGGAATTCAGATAGAATTGCGCGAATGGGACCACAGACCAGACCTTCACATAATTCTGCCAAACAAAACTGGTCGGCAACCATTCCTGCCACCATGGACGATTCTCCGCGAAAACCTGCCCCGCTTCCGCAAGCGAGGTCGAGACCATCCAAAGGAATGGCGCGGCCATGCTTACCGCACCCACGAACAAGGCCATGAAGAGCACCGCCCGCTGCAATCTCCGTTTCAAGGGCGATTTTTCCTTGAGTTCGGTCACCACCTTCACGGGTTTTTTCCTCTTCGAACGGGAGACCGATGCCGCGATCTCTTGCTTCATTTCCTCTTGGATCAACGAATCGATGTGATTTCCCATGGTCCTATATCTTTTTCCAGAGGGTTGAGCATGGACTATCTTTGTCCAAGGTTTTATTTTTCAAAGATTGAAAAGGATTGCCCCAATTTCCGCTACGCTTCAATTGATAGGAATTGGGACTATCTGGACCGCCCTTCAATAAAAGAAAGTAAAAGTCAGAGTTGCCCATGGTTTTCTCTTAAGTATAGTGAACGATCTTGCCAAAGAAACGCCACTTCACAACCGTGACGGCAAAGATGATCAGGAACAGGACCCACGAAATAGCGGCCGCGTATCCCATGCGGTACCATTCGAAGGCGTTATTGAAAATATAGTAAATGATCGTGGTGGTGGATCCATTCGGCCCACCGCCCGTCATGATGTACGCCTGATCGAACCCCGCCTGGAACCCGCCGATCAGGCTCATGGTCGCGATAAAGAAAGTCGTCGGTGAGATCTGCGGCCAGGTGACATTCCAAAACCTTTGCCAGCTATTCGCACCGTCCACTTCCGCGGCGTCATAAAGATCGCGCGGCACTCCCTGCAGCGCTGCAAGATAAAGGATCATATTGTAGCCGCCGATCGATTGCCACACGCTCATGATGATAAAGGCCGGCTTCGCCCACGCTTCCTCCGTCAGCCAATTCGGTCCGACCAACCGGAGGCCCAATATATCCCCAAATTGGGCGATCATCGAATTCAAGAGGCCGAAATTCGGGTTGTAGATCAACCGCCAGAGCATGAAGATCGCAACTCCCGAACAAATTGTTGGGAGAAAATAGACCGTCCTGAAAATGACCGTCCCTCGGAGCTTCTGGTTGAGAGCGATCGCCAGGAGGAGCGATCCCGCCATGCTGATCGGAATTGCCGCCATCAAAACGAGCGTGTTCCAACAGTACTTCCCGAAGAACGGATCTTTCGCTAATGCGATAAAGTTCATGAGCCCTGCGAATTGCGGACCTTCAGACAGGAGATCCCACTTCACAAAGCTTAAGCCCAGTGACGCCAGCACCGGGATCGACGTAAAGAGGAGGAACCCGATCAGGTTCGGTGCCAGGAACCCATACGCCGCGATCGTCTCTTTTGTTTTATCTTTTAATCCGTTTTTCATTTTTATTATATCCCGCATTTAAAGTCTGCCCCGCCTGGGCTCGAACCAGGAACCTTGCCTCCAAAGGGCAGTGTGATACCATTTCACCACGGGGCAATAATTTATAAAAACAGATACTTGTAAACTTGGCAACGATCAACGCTCGAATGGGTCGTCATCGTCGAGGGCCTGCGCCTGGGGCTGATGCTCGATAAAAAGCTCATAGGCCTTCAGAACCTCGGTTTGAATATAATCCTTGAACTCCGCGGTAATGGGATGCGCGATGTCCCGGTAATCGTCACCTTTGACCTTGCGGGATGGCATC
>CAZPCF010000169.1:0-4457 GCA_964585045.1 uncultured bacterium | reverse complement strand
CAGGTGTTCAAGAACAGTCTCACGACGCTCGCGATGGGCGGCGGGAAGGGTGGTTCTGATTTCGACCCCAAAGGGAAATCCGATAACGAAGTCATGAAGTTCTGTCAGAGCTTCATGCTGGAGCTTTCACGTCATATCGGACCGGACACAGACGTTCCGGCCGGCGATATCGGCGTGGGCGGCCGCGAGATCGGGTTTATGTTCGGCCAGTACAAAAGGATCCGTAATGAGTTCACCGGTGTTTTGACGGGTAAGGCCCTGAATTGGGGCGGCAGTCTTATCCGGCCCGAAGCCACCGGCTACGGCTGCGTTTATTTCGTCGAGGAAATGATGAAGACGAGAAAGATGTCCCTGGCAGGGAAGACCTGCGTTGTTTCCGGTTCCGGGAACGTAGCGCAGTATACGGTCGAAAAACTCAACGACCTTGGCGCAAAGGCCGTTACCTTGTCGGATTCAGATGGTTACATCTACGACAAAAAGGGCATCGATGCCAAGAAATTGGCGTTTGTCATGCACCTGAAGAACGTCAAGCGCGGCCGTATCAAGGAATACGCGGACGAGTTCGGCTGCAGCTATGTGGCCGGTCAAAGACCGTGGAAGGTCGAGTGCGATGCCGCTTTTCCGAGCGCTACGCAGAACGAGATCAATGAAGCGGATGCCAAGGCCCTCGTGAAGAACGGCTGTATCGCGATCGGAGAAGGTGCGAACATGCCGACCACGCCGGAAGGTATCGCGGTGTTCCAGAAGGCGAGGATCCTCTATGCTCCCGGAAAAGCAGCGAATGCCGGCGGCGTTGCGACCTCGGGCCTGGAAATGAGCCAGAACAGCATGCGGCTCCGTTGGTCCCGCAAAGAAGTCGACGAGAAATTGCACGGGATCATGGTTTCGATCCATGAGAACTGCGTAAAATACGGCAAAGAAGACGCGAAGTACATCAACTACGTTAACGGCGCCAACATCGCGGGATTCGTGAAAGTCGCGGACGCGATGATCGATCAGGGTCTGGTCTAAGCTCGGATCTGTTAAAGGGGGCAACCGCCATTGCTCAGGGGACAGATAATCATTTAATGCTGTCCCCTAAGCGGCGGATGTCCCCTTTATTTTTATTGACAAATGATACCAAAGTGGTATCATTTGAGCATGAATCCCGTTAGATCTCTGGTTTCAGTGGGCGCGGAGATTTTTTCGGGATGGGGAACCGTCGTTGCTGCTTTTCTTACAAAAGCTAAAAATGATACGGAGATCTAACGGGGTGAAGCTCATTACGCGGAACACCGATTACGCGATACGTGCCCTTTGCTATATTGCCGGGCAAACCAAGGGGTCTGTCTCTGTTACGGAAATGGTCGCGACCCTTAAGATCCCGCGGCCTTTTTTGAGGAAGATCCTGCAGATCCTGAGCGGCGAAGGCCTGCTCGAGTCCACCAAGGGACAGGGCGGTGGATTCTCTTTATCCTGCCCTAAGGAAAAGATCTTCCTGACGGACTTGATACGGATCTTTCAAAATACGATCCAGTTGAACGAATGTGTTTTTAAGAAGAAGCTGTGTCCGAACAGGAATGCTTGTTTGTTGAAAAAAGAGATCGATGGGATCGAGCAAGAGGTTTTAGGTCGACTCGGACGGATCAGCATTGCGTCACTTGTCAGCACCGGTAACAAAAAAGGCCCGAAGGGATAGCCATGGCCATTGTTCAAACAGCGACTGAAACGAGGTTCAAAGGTTTGCCCCTCAGTCCCGGGGTTGCGGCGGCGAGGGTGTGTCTTTTTAATGAAAGGCGCCATGTGAGCCTTCCCGTCGAGGATGTTACGGATAAAGAGGTCCGGAGTGAAGGTGAGCGTTTTAGAAAAGCCCTGTCTTTGGTCCGGAAAAAGTTGGAGCTTCTTATCAAGGAAGTCGAGGCGCGCGTCGGGAAGGCTGAGGCCGAGATCTTCACGGCTCAGAAAATGATCCTTGAGGATCCTGTGCTGATCCAAAGAGTGACCGATCATATCCGTAGTAAAAATTTCAATGCGGAAAAATCGGTGATCAGCTCGCTCGACTTTTTTGAAGAACAACTTGCCGGGATCGATAACGCTTATATCCGGGAACGCTCTTCGGATATCAGTGAGGTGAAACGCCGGATGCTGGATGCTCTTACCAATTTGAATCCGTCATTCGAATGTGAAAACGATTCTTTCTGCCAAAAGGGGAAGAACCGTATCGTGATCGCCCAGGAGCTTACGCCGAGCCTGACCATGGAGCTCAATACCGATTTTATCCGCGGGTTCGTGACCGACCGGGGAGGCGTGGCTTCGCATGCGGCGATCCTGGCGCGTGCACTCAAGATCCCGGCCGTAAGCGGCATCCCGGGGATCCACGATATGATCTTCTGCGGGACGGAGGTGCTCGTCAACGGGGATACCGGAGAGGTCGTGATCTGGCCGAGTCAAAAGACGCTTGAGGAATATCCGGACCTTCAAAAAGGAACTCCCGAAGAAATAGCTGCGGTGGAGCCGGTCGCGGGGCTCAAAGTATTCGCCAACCTGAGCCTTGCAAAAAAAGTAATGGAAGCCGTGGATCACAAAGCGGAAGGGATCGGGCTTTACCGGACGGAGTTCGAATTCTTTGCGGCGGGAAAGGTCCTCTCCGAGATGGAGCAATACGCCCTTTACCTCAAAGTCTTAAAGGCCATGAAAGGCAAACCAGTCTATTTCAGAATGCTCGATCTGGGAGGTGACAAGACGGCAGATTTTCTCAAGCTTCCCAAGGAGCAAAATCCCGTCCTGGGCCTCCGGGGGAGCCGTCTTCTCTTGGGACATCCCGAGCTTTTTAGAAATCAGGCCAGGGCGTTGGCCCGCGCGTCCCGACACGGCTTTGTTCACGTGATATATCCCATGGTGATCGATATTGAACAATTCCGGAAACTGGAAAAGGCTTTTACGGAGGCAACCGAGGATATCCCGCAGGGCGAGATCAAACACGGGTTGATGTTTGAGGTGCCGTCAGCCTGCCTGGATGCGGAGGCGATCCTGAAGGAAGCTGATTTCGGCAGCATCGGCACGAACGACCTGATCCAGTATCTCTTTGCCGTGGACCGTGACAACGAATTGGTGGCCTATGACCATCATCCGGACCGCAAGATCTTCTGGCAGCTTATCCATCACGTCGCTCATGCGGCGAAAAAACACCGCAAGCCGCTTTCTGTATGCGGAGAATTGGCCAGCCATCCGGGATATACCCGTCAGCTCATGCGGGAGGGGATCCGTGCGGTGAGTGTGGCGCCGCGGGCCATTACGGGCTTAAGGATCGCGATCAAGAATAAACCAAAACTGACGCACAACGTTCAACGGGCAACGCACAAGGGAAAAAGCAACAAAACGTTGCGCAAAAAGTGAAATAATTTTAAAACAAAAACACCAAACAGGGGAGGTTGTTATGGGAATGTTCTGTCGTCAATGTGAGCAAACAGCGAAGGGAAAAGGATGTGATTATCTTGGCGTTTGCGGGAAGACACCCGAGGTAGCAACGCTTCAGGATCTTTTGATCCATGCGACGAAAGGGATCGCCATTTATGCGCACATGGCCCGGGAGATCGGCGTGAAGGATAACGATACGGACCTTTTTGTGATCGAAGGGCTTTTTGCCACGGTCACGAACGTGGACTTTGATCCCGAGAGACTGCGGGAGACACTTTTGCGGGCCTTTGAGATCAAGGAGAAGATCAAAAAGCTTTTTCTGGAAGCCTACAGGAAAAAAATTGGGCAGGATTTTGACGGGGAACTCCCGGCCGCCGTCCTCTGGAAACCCGCGGAAGATATCGCGGGGCTTCTGGAACAGGGCGCTAAGGTCGGCGTTCTCTCCGACAAAACTTTAAGTGAAGATATCCGGAGTCTTCGCGAGCTTCTTCTCTATGGGCTCAAAGGGATGGCGGCTTATGCGGACCATGCGCATGTGCTGGGCAGGGAGGACGAGGAAGTGAACGCGTTCTTTCACAAGGGGTTGCGTGCGCTCACTGACAACAACCTGACCGTGGATGATCTCGTGGGGCTGAACATGCAGTTCGGGTTGGTCAATCTCAAATGCCTCGAGATCCTGGATAAAGCCCACACGGATCATTTCGGGCATCCGGTGCCGACCGGAGTGTCACTTGGAGCGAAAAAAGGGCCTGCGATCCTAGTCTCAGGCCATGACCTGCTGGATCTGGAACAGCTCCTTCAACAGACCGAAGGAAAAGGTGTCAATATTTACACGCATGGTGAAATGCTGCCGGCGCATGGGTATCCGGGGCTTAAAAAATACAAGCATCTTGTCGCGAATTACGGCGGCGCGTGGCAGGATCAGGCCAAAGAATTCGATGCTTTTCCCGGCGCGATCCTCATGACCACGAATTGCATCCAACAGCCGCGCGAAAGTTACAAAAGCCGGATCTTTACGACGGGCCTTGTGGCGTGGCCGGGGGTCGAGCACATAAATCCGG
>CAZPCF010000168.1:0-4546 GCA_964585045.1 uncultured bacterium | reverse complement strand
GGCGACCGTAGAAAAAAAAGTCTGGCCCGGGTACGGTTTTGCGCCGGTGTGATCGAGGATGAAATTCGTGCGGCCCGGCAGAGCCTTACAGCCCAGGCTTTCGAACGTCTTCAGACCCATGATCACGGTTTGGCCGGTGGTCGTCGCCTTGAAATGCTGCAGATCTTTGGAAAAATGCCAGGGGAGCTGATTCCCCTTTCCGATGACACGATGATTGGCCACTGCGACGATGTGATAAAGCATGATAAAGCCTCCGAAACTGGAGACCGGAGACTAGAGACAAAGAACAAAAAGCTTTTCGCTTCAGTCTGTGGTCCGTAGTCTGTGGTCTGGTTTTATACCGCGACGGGCGCTTTGATCGCCGGGTGCGGATCATAATGTTCGAGCGTAAAATCTTCGTACTGAAAATCAAAAATACTTTGGACCTTGGGGTTCAGGACCATGGCCGGCAAAGGACGGGGCTCCCGGGAAAGCTGAAGTTTCACCTGCTCCATGTGATTTGAATAAATGTGAACATCCCCAAAAGTGTGAATGAATTCGCCGGGCTGAAGGCCCGTGACCTGCGCCATCATCAAGGTCAGCAGGGCATAAGAAGCGATATTGAACGGCACGCCGAGAAAAACGTCGGCGCTGCGTTGATAAAGCTGGCAGAAAAGTTTTCCGTTCAGCACATAGAATTGAAAGAATGCGTGGCAAGGCGGCAGGGCCATCTTTTCGGTCTCTCCGGCATTCCAAGCGCTCACGATGATCCGGCGGCTGTCCGGGGTCTTCTTGATCATCTCTACCGCCTGCGCGATCTGATCCACGGCGGTGCCGTCCGGACGCTTCCACGAACGCCATTGAGCGCCGTAGACCGGCCCAAGGTCCCCGTTCGCATCCGCCCACTCATCCCAGATCGTCACACCGTTATCCTTCAGGAACTTGATGTTCGTTTCGCCCCGGAGCAACCAGAGAAGCTCGTAGATCACGGCCTTGGTATAGATCTTCTTGGTCGTGAGAAGCGGAAATCCCTGGGCCAGATCAAAACGCATTTGATAGCCGAATGTGCTGATCGTCCCGGTACCGGTGCGATCTTTTTTCTCGGCGCCATGATCGAGAATGTGTTTTAGAAGATCCAAATATTGTTTCATGTCGTTTTTCTGGTGATATTTTGCGGCAGGTCCTTTTTGGGCTCGGTAACAGGAGGAACGTCTTCTATAAAATACCTATCATCAACATTCAGATCGTCGAAAAAAGAACTCTTGAGCTCGAAAACTGTGGGATCCCCCGAACGCTTCACGTAAAAAAAATCTCCTTTTTCATCTTTAAAGCCTGCATTGAGAAACGTTTCCTGTCCGTCTTCGGTCACGGCCAGCTGCCAAACGGGTTTCTCCAAACCATAGCCCTTCCCGCCCGGGTCCACGACCTTCTGCGCCCGGAGGCTGTTCATCACGACAATAAATTTCAGAACCTTGTCAGGGCCGGGTAAAGAAGTCATGTCCTGTCGCGAGAATTTCCAGGAGCTCTTGAGCGGGTCCTTGGGATCAGTCTCGCGCTCCAATCCTGTGATCATCGTTTTTTCTTCACCTTTGAAGCGATAAGCCGTGATCTTCGTCACTTTCTCAGGATCCAAATTAAAAAAACCGAGGTCCGCCCAAAAAAGGCTCCCGGGAGTGGCTTCCTCGAAGGCGCCGTAGACCCCCAAAAGTTCCGCCATATTCGTGTCCACCAGATAGACATTTTCACTTGGAACTTTGCGGACAAAATAGGCGCTCTCACCGGCCTGTTTTGTGCCAAGCCGAAGGTCCCGGAGCAGAACATTCCCTGTGCCAAAGAACTGGATCGAAAAAGCCTCTGCGTCTTGAATGCCAAAATCCGCAAAGAGCTTCTTTCCAAAACCGCGCAGCTCCCCTTGGGCCAAGCGGATCTTTTGAATGAGATCTTCCACCTTTACAGGATCCGCTTTGGCGTTCCAAAGGCTTTTTACTTTCCAAACGCCATTCTCTTTTACAAGCTCCACGACCGGTGATGGACTGCCGCCTGCCTTCGCAGGGCGACTGATCAGGATCTTTTCGAGTCTCACCGGATCGAATTCCGCAAAAGTAACGCGTCCCCCTTGCGCCGCTCCTGCGTTATCGTCCGCGGAGCGGACCCAGGACTTCAAAAAGACCCCCAATGCAAGGATCCCGAAAATGACGCTTAAGACGATGATCTGCTTTGGCTTCATAGGAATGGAACCGGGTTCGGTTGAACGATCTTAAGAAATGGTTAAACTTTTCAGGTAAAGTTTCTTGGTCCGACGGCGCATGTACGCCCGGCCAAAACCCAACAGTGCGATAAGGGCCGGCACCAGGAACACAACGAAAAGCCTCCATACCACTTTCGCGGGGGCCGAGACCTTGGGAAGCGCGCGGCCTACCTGCCCTTTCGAGCGGATACCGATCAGCGCGTCCCCCAGCGTTAGAACATCCATGGCATTCAGAAAAAAGTTCAGATGCCCGCCATCTTGCATGAGTTGTTTTTGGAAAGGCGTTGCCGCACCGATCAGCAAAAGTTTTCCGGGCTTTGCCTGAAGAGGTTCGGGTGTTTTGCTCTTCTTGATTGCCTCCGCGGAATTGGGGGCTGCCGCATCGACGGACACCTCCGGAGCCCATTCCGGCATTTTCCTGTCTTTGAATGCGTCCACGAACTGTCCTTCGGCCAGCACCGCCAACGGGAACGGTCCGGGGACGCTCTTCGCAACGCGCTCCAACGCTTGGGGCATCATGTTCCCCGGCTTGAACGGCACGGTCCAAGAATGCTTGCTGGAGTGAAGCAGCGTCTGCACCTTAAGTCCCTGCGTTTTGATCTTCTCCTGATCTACTTTCAACGCACTGCCCCAGAGGTAAAAGAACGCCGAAAGACGTGCCGTGATCGAAGTCTCGGCGTTCATCTCGGAATCCGTCAGCAGGATCTGGATCGGAAGTTTGACCGGAAAGGAGATGGACGGAAGACCCCTGCGCCCGCCGCCCGAAAGAGTGATGGCCTCATTCTGTTCGTCCGCCAGAATATTCGTGTCTACCTGGAAGCCCCAGGCCGAAAGCAGATCGTTCACGTCCGGAGTTTTTTCGCTTGGAACAAGTTCAACGTCGCCCGTTTCCAGGGGTTTGTAATTAAACTCGTAATTTTGCACCGCCATGAAGACGGAACCCCCCTGGTAAAGGAAGCGATCGATCTCGTATTTTTGCCGCTCGCTTAAGTTGCTCGGCTCGACCACCGCAAGCGTTTTCGTATCTTCCGGAATGCCGGACTTCTCATTTAAAGAAATACGAGACACGGGATAACCTTCGGACTCAAGTCCTAACTGAAGATATTCAAAGGGATCATCCCTGTAGCTGGGCGGAACCTGCCCCCCGAGCTGCTGGAGGAGCATCATAAGATTGGGATCGACCGAACGTTCTTGGTAGGGCGCCATTAGCGCAACTTTCGGAACCTCGGGAAGGGTCATGCGGTAAAGTTTGGAAATAATGGCATATTCCAGGTCGCCGAGATTCCCGGGGTAGATCTGCGGCAGGACTTCCTCGGGTTTTTCCTTGTAGGAGATCGTAAGTCCGGAATAAATGAGGCGGACCCCCACCTCATCGGACTGTATGGATTCAACGCGGAAAGGCTGGACGCCTTTCTTGGAAAGCTGTTCCTCGATCGTGTTCCCTTTTTTTGCTCCCTCGACCGCGGTCGCAGCATCCATGTGGAAGATCTGGTACTGAAAATGGCCCTCGGACGCGGCACGCAGTTCTTCCAGCTTGTCGCGCGCATCTTGTTCAAGCGTTTTCATGGAGGTCGGCATTTTGTCCGCGGAAGAAATGTAGAATTTCACGGTCACGGGCGATGGAAGGCTCTTTAAGATCTTTCGGGTCGCTCGGGAGATCGTATAAGTTTGACCTTCGCTCATATCGAAACGGCCGAGAGGAACCCCGGCGACGAGCCAATTGCTCAGAAGGAAGATGCCGGCCGAGATCAAGGCTGCGGTCGTAAAGATCGAAACGGCTTTCGGCCGCATCCGGCCTTCGATCCAAAACCCGTTCAGCGCAAGTGCCACCGCGCTGCCGACCAAGAAATAGAGTATATCGCGGTTATCGATCACGCCTTTTGCGAACGCCGCGTAATGGTCCGCCGACCCTAGAAAATGCCGAAGGAAGGTCCCGAGCCCCGCGACCCACCCATCAATGGAAGAGGCCACGAATTCCGTGCCCGCAAGATAAAGCCCGAAGCAGATCATCATGGAAAGAATGAACGCGACGATCTGGTCGCGAAAAAAACCTGACACAAGCGTTCCGATCGCGAGAAAGAACCCTCCTAAGAATGCCGCGCCGATATAACCGCTCAGGATCGCACCGATGTCCGGCCGCCCGAGTACGGCCAACATCACCGGGATCGGGAAGGTGCAGACGAGCGTAATAAGATAGAAAAGGAAACTTGCGAAGAATTTCCCGAGCACCAGCTCATGCGCGCGCATGGGGAAGGTTAGAAGCAACTCCTGCGTGTTCCCGCGTTTCTCTTCGGCCCAAAGGCGCATGGAAACCGCCGG
>CAZPCF010000167.1:0-4555 GCA_964585045.1 uncultured bacterium | reverse complement strand
CGCCGAACTCTGCGCGTTTTGTCTTGGGGTTCCAGGTCCCTGTGTATTCGTGCTCGAATTTGCGCTCAAATTCACGGATAAAATGATCTTCGGCGGCCTTGGGGTCACGCGGAAAAGGTGACCGGAACACGTACGGGAAAGGAACAAATTCGGCCCGGTCCCCGAATTCCCCATAGGCTTCCCGGTAACGGTAAGACGACGTGATCGCCGACGCGGCCAATGTCCGGCCGTGATACCCGCCTTCAAAAGCGAACATCCGGGAGCGACCGGTATTTTTGCGCACCAGCTTCAGGGCGTCTTCCACGGCCTGGGAGCCACCGACATTAAAATGAACACGGCCTTTCAAACCGAAGCCTTTTTTGATGCTTTCCACGATGCGTTCTGCCAATTCGATCTTTTCGCGGTGAAGATACTGGCAGGCCAATTGAGGAAGCTTGTCGATCTGACGCTTGAGGGCATCATTGACCCGGGGATTGCCGTAACCCAGGTTCACGGCCGAATACCACATCTGAAGGTCCAGATAGGGCTTGCCCGTCATATCATAGAGGTAACTCCCTTCACACCGTTCAAAGATCTTGGGACGCTCGGCATAATGAACGGTATCCCCGTAGGAACACACCTGACTTTCGACGGTGAGAAGTGTTTCTTCGTCGTTTTTAAGAACCGCGGAAGAAGAATCCTGTGATTTTTTATTCAATCGAAATTCCCCCCTTAAAATTTAATGACGCACTCTTTCCCCAGCCCCCGTTAATAGAGGGAAAACCACCGGCACGAAAACATGGGTGGTTTCTCGGATCTTACGCGGTCTTTTGTAGGAGCCGAGGCTGAACTTCCGGCTTAAGCCTCTTTGCTGAATAGCTTCATTCTGGCCTGCAAAATAAATTCGCCTCGGCGCAGGAAGGGATTCTATCGTACTTTCTCACATTACGCTATAGCAATGCTTGGCGCACTATGCAAAACTGACAGCCATCCAATTATGCAATATTTCATATTCGGGTGAGATCTAAAAAGGTAGTGCTTGCGATCAGGATGTTTTCGCAGGAAGATCTGAAAGCGTTCGGGATATTAGTTGGCGGCCGAATCGATCCGGACCACGGCGTGCGAAGTCCGGACCACTCTCTCTTTTCCATCTGGCATGACAACGGATAGTGAGATCTGAGCATCCCCGGAAACCCAACCATACTGGTCCACTCTAACCTCGACCGTGTCTTCCGGGATCACAGTTTTTTGTCCCGGTCTTAGGACCAAAAAATTTTGCGCTTTAGTCCGGTTCACAATGTTAAGCGACAAAGCTACATTGCTTCGATTATCTGCATAACCCGAAGCGAGATTTGATCTCTTCTTCTCCGTTGGGGAGGTAGGCTTGGATTCCACTACGGGTTGGAAGGTATACCGGCCTCCGGGTGTGTTGATGTATCCGGCCCTCCCGTCATTTCCAATGATCTTGAGACGCACCTGCACCGACCCGCCTTCCAGAACATGCTCGATCCACAGAACGTCGTTCTTGAGGTGCAAGCTCTGTCCGGGTTTGATGGAGCCGCCCCCTGTGATACCTTGGGATGAGCGGGCGCTCATCTTTACGGTCGTTTCCCCCTCATTGGTGACGCTTGCCGCAAAAAGATACGACGAAGCGGAGAAAAAAGCGGAGAAAAAAAGGAGAGCCGGAAAAAGCCCGGGGGGGCCTATGAAGTATCGCTTGAAAGTCATCCGTTCGTTCTTCAATTGAGCGGCTCTCCTGGAAAAGACCTTAACCATTTGTCTTGAAAGCATGGAGGGTGAATAAAATATATGTTTCTTTCCCGGCTCTGTCCATAACAACTTTAAAACCATTACGGCTTGATACGCTCCCATCCTTCTACGGGGCCCTTCACGAGTTGAAAAAGGGGGTGCGGACAAATTTTCTTTTTAGAAGCCATTAAACGGTATTGTTCCGGGGAACGCTTCTTCAGCTTCTGGCAAAGCCATTTGAGCTCGTATTGCAATTGCCCTTGCGTAACTTGGATTTTTCTCTTGGTTCTTTTCGCGCCAATTTTTTTAAGATCAAAATGGTATCCTCTTCTTTTCGCCTCTTTCCATACCGACAGCAAAAAAACGGCGATGGCTTCCTTTGAGCGGGGATGTTTTTTAAATCTCTCGAGCTGGGGATGGTTTCTGTAGCCGGTCGTATGGCCCCTCAATACCGCCTGGGCCAATAAGGCTTCGCGCCAAAGCGCTAAAAGCCCCTGTGTGTCCAAGTATTGAGGATGCAAACTCCATAAGCGCAATCAGAAACCTCCTGAAAGAAAAAACGGTATGGTTGTCCTCGAAATTATCGGCAACAGTAACGCCTGTATTGATTTATAAAAACTCCCGGCAGAGACAGTCCCTTCATTCGATGCTTTGTATTGTCCCTGTGAGATGAGACGCAAGGACCCCTGGCTTATGACCTCGGAGTCCTTAAAACCCTGGCAAAGGAGCTGATCATTGCCGCGCGAACCGTTTCACTATTCCGGGGACGGAAGATACGGACATTTCTTTGACGAGGCAAGGATCGCGCAGTCTTCGGCACACGGAATGATGCTTACCGTGGCCTCGCATTCGGGGATGCTTTGACGAAGATCCCGCTCTACATTTGCAGCCAACTCATGCGCGATTGAAAATGGCAGGGCCCGCGGCAGGACCAGCTTGAGTTCGACAAAATTATTACGTCCTGAACTGCGGCTCCGGACATCGCGGAATTCGCAGCAGCGGTGGAGGTGTTTTCCGATCTGTTTCATGACCTCCATCTTACCCTTCTCCTCGAGCGAAGCATCCAGAAGCTTGATGAACGCGTGTTTGGCGAGACGAAAAGAAGGAAACGCGATCAAAAGGCTTACGGCGAGTGTCGCGGCAGGATCCAGATAGACCGCCCAGAGCTTGAACGGAGTGAGGGAAAGAAGCACTGTAAACAAAAATGAGACTGCGACCGTGATGGAGATAAAACCCTCGAGCTGATAATGGACCCCTTCGGCGCGGACAGCCGGAGAATCACAACGCCGCGCAAGGGAGAGGATCCAGACAGCTCCGGCGAAATTGATCGATGCGCCGATCACGCTGAACCCAAAACCCATCCACGGGACCGCGATCTCTTTGGGATGAAAAAAATGTGTGAGCGCCTGAAACGACATTGCGAGAGCAATGCCGATAAGCACCACCCCCTCGAACGCTTCGCAGACATGCTCGACCTTCCCATATCCGTAATTATGCAGAAGATCCGCGGGACGGTTCGCGAGTTTCACGGAGTAGTAAAGGATGACCGACACGATAAGTCCCACGACGGTGATCCCAAGATCGGTCGCAATCGCAAGCGAATTGACGAGGATCAAAGCCACCGCTTTAAGAACAAAGAGGATGATATTGCCGAAAAGACTGACCTGGACAGCCCTGAACATCAATTGAGCATGACTGCTCCGAGGGGCGTGCGAACCTTTGGGTTTCATTCTGATCTTCTTTTTTAAATTTTCATAGGCGCATGAACTCGCCGTCCTCAAACTTAAAAACTCCTCATCAGCCTTTCTGAGCGTAGTTTTTCTTCATGTGCTTCAGGATATCGGAATCCGGGGACAAAAGCATGGTTGTTTTGTCCTGAAACCCTTTTTCATAGGCGTCCAAACTTCGCACAAACGTATAAAAGGCCGGGTCCTGTCCGTAAGCCTCGGCATAAATTCTCGTGGCGACAGCGTCACCCTCCCCGCGCAGTTCCTGGCTTTTTTCGTAAGCCTCCGCCATCATGATCGTGCGGCTTTTGTCGGTCTCGCCGCGGATCTTGAATGCCTCTTCTTCCCCTTCCGAGCGGTACCGTTTTGCGATCCTCTGGCGCTCGGCCTTCATTCTCGCGAAAACGCTCTCCTGCACCTCTTGCGGAAGATCCGCGCGTTTGATCCTCACGTCCACGAGCTCGATCCCAAACTTCACGGCCTGCTTTCGCGCATTGCCCGCGATGGTTTCCATGATATTCTCGCGCTCACTTGCGATGATCCTGCTGAAATCATGGCTTGCGAGCTCCCGGCGCATTTCGGAGAACACGATGTCATCGAGACGGGCCTTCGCGCCCGCGAGGTCGCGCACGGTCTTGTAGAAAAGGAGCGGGTCCACGATCTTCCAGCGGGTCACATGATCCGCCACAAGCCTCTTTTTATCGAGCGTCAGGTACTCGGCCGGAAGCGCACCGCTCGTAAGGATCCTTTTTTCAAAAAAATTGGCCTGTTCCAAAAGAGGGATCTTGAGTTTTAATCCGGGTCTCTGAAGGGTCCGCCTGTATTCCCCCAGCCGGGTAATGACCACCTGGTTCGTTTCATCCACAATAAAAACCGTGGCTGGCAAAAGAAATATCGCTGAAAGGATCACAATGGGCCAAAATCGCAATAGCCTCGCCGCGTTCATGACGCCACCTCTTTCTTTTTGGAAAGCGCACCGGGACCGGATTGGCCTTGGAGCGCATCAAGAAATGAAGGATTCTGTAAGGAAAGCAACGGAAGAACATTCGCGCCTGCCTGTGGATCGATGATCACTTTGTTCGCGACCGGATAGATCCGCT
>CAZPCF010000166.1:2581-4559 GCA_964585045.1 uncultured bacterium | reverse complement strand
CTCCCTTGTCGATCATTTGCCCTCCTCCCTTGATCTCGTCTCGGGATCCTTGGTCGTAACGCGAAAAACCTCTTCGACCGACGTTTCCCCACTGAGCACCTTCTCGATCGCGGATTCCCGGAGGGTCTTCATCCCTATCTCCCGCGCTTTCTCCTTGATCACATCCGCGGACACTCCCTGCATGATCAGGCTCAGAATATCCGGCTTCATTTCCAGGATCTCGGTGATCACGCTCCGGCCCTGATACCCCAGTTGGCGGCACTGCGAACAGCCCTTGGCTTTCCAAAGCTGTACCTTTTTATGCGGGTCCAGGTTCAGGAGTTTATACCGATCCGGCTCAAGATCGTACGGAACGCGGCAACGCGGACAAAGGCGGCGCACCAGACGTTGGGTCGAGATCATCAGAACGGTCGAAGCGATCAGGAACGGCTCAAGACCCAAATTCACCATGCGGGTCACCGAACTTACAGCGTCATTTGTATGAAGCGTGCTCAGAACGAGATGGCCCGTAAGCGCGGCCTTCACGGCGATATCGAGCGTTTCCGAGTCGCGGATCTCCCCGATCAAGATAATGTCAGGATCCTGACGCAAGATCGAACGGAGAGCCGCGGGGAATGTCAGCCCTATGGATTCGCGGACACTGACCTGATTGATGCCGGCCATCTGGTATTCCACAGGATCTTCGACAGTCGTGATATTGACCAGCGGGGAGTCCAGATATTTGAGGATCGAATAAAGCGTGGTCGTTTTTCCGCTCCCGGTCGGTCCGGTCACAAGGATCATTCCGTGCGGCTTCTTGGCAGAAGCCCGGATCACTTCCTGCTCCGACTCCGTGAACCCGAGTTTCTGAATGTCATGGGCTTGGGCCCCGGTATCCAAAATGCGCAAGCAGACCTTCTCGCCGAAACTGGACGGCAGGATGGAAACGCGCATGTCCACTTCCCGGCCCTGGGTCCTCACCTTGAAACGGCCGTCCTGAGGCACGCGGTGTTCCGCGATATCGAGCTGGCTCATGATCTTGATGCGGGAAACGATGGCAGCGCCAAAACTTTTTTGCGGTTTTACGATCTCTTCAAGAATTCCGTCAATGCGCATGCGGATCCGGACAAAACCTTCCCAGGGTTCAATGAAAATATCACTCGCACGGCGGCGCACCCCCTCCACGAGCGCCATGTTGACAAGTTTCACGACCGGCGCCTGGTTGGCCTGTTCCATGAGGTCCGAGACCTGCTGTTGCTTATCCAGGGTCACTTCGCTTTCGACCATCTGGGCCAAACTCATCAGGTCTTCGGTGCCCTCGTCCGGAACGGGCTCCTCCGGGGCCCCGGCCTCTCCCTGATAGGATTTCTGTATATATTCCTTGAGCGGAGAATATTCCGCAACCGAGATCCGGATACGTTTTCCGGTGATGAGCTGAAGCTCATCTAGAACCTTTATATTGGTGGGATTCGCAGCCGCAACCGTTAGGGTATTTTCAAAAAGGGATATCGGGAGGCACCCATAGGCCTCGGCGACCTTCCGGGGAATGAGTTTCAGGATCTCTTTTTCAATGATAAGCATTTGGGGATTGATGAGCCGGTAGCCGTACTCCTCACAAAGAACGCTCACGAGTTTTTTCTCGTCGCATTTTCCGGTCTGAAGAAGCGTGTCCAGGAAATGAGGTTTCTTCGGGTCCTTGGCCTGTTCCTGGATCGCCTGCTGGAGGTCCACGGAACTTACGACCCCCGCCCGGAGAAGGGCTTCTTTCAGATCCGGCAATGAACTTCGCGTGGGTTCTGTCATGATTATCCGCCCGCTAGGGCGCCTGATTTTTCCATTGAGAAAAACATCGGGAAATCAGTCCCAATACCAACCAATCGAAGCGCAGCTGAGATTGGGGCTGTCCAAGTCACCATTAATGAAAATAAAATGAAGACTTGGGCCGTGCAGTCCTGATGGCCCATTTGGAAAATAAAGTTATCCATCAGGGCGCCTGATT
>CAZPCF010000166.1:0-2481 GCA_964585045.1 uncultured bacterium | reverse complement strand
ATCAGTGCAGTCCTGATGGCCCATTTGGAAAATAAAGTTATCCATCAGGGCGCCTGATTTTTCCATTGAGAAAAACATCGGGAAATCAGTGCAGTCCTGATGGCCCATTTGGAAAATAAAGTTATCCATCAGGGCGCCTCGTGATAGATGAAAAAGATCGCATTCAGGATCTCGGAGATCCTGGCAAGGAATATCTGGGGGATCCGTCCGGTCAGCGTCCGGATCTTCTCAACGACCGCATCGCTCAGAGGATCCGCCACGGCAACATAAACCTTCTTAGCATCGCAATCGAACGCCACCACCATGTTCTCATGACAAAAGTCCGCGTTCAGCATATTGGCCATGTCGGGATTGATCGCGTAACTCTTGAGCGGAATGAAAGGGATCTTGGATTGCTTGCCCAAGGCGCCGACGAGCGACTCCTCGTCCACGAACTTCTTTTCAACGAGGATCTTTCCGATCAAGCCGCCCTTTTCCTTCTGGCAGGCAAGGGCCTCCTCCAGCTGGGCTTTGGACAAAAGCCCATCCTCGATCAGGATCTCTCCGATCTTTTTCCTTATTTTTGGATCCATTTCACCCCTTGGCCAATCTTCTCATCTATAAGTAACGGCACAAGTTGCAAAGAATTTTGCATTTTTTGCCCGGCTCAGGCAGGCCGCAGGACGACAGGCCCGCTCCAGGCGGGCAGGTCAAAAAAATCGCCGAAGGGGACATTTTTCACAACGGGGAACTTTCCGGCAATGATCCTTCCCCGTCCGGACGATCTGGGCGTGGAAATCGTTATAAAGGCTCCTGTTTTCCGGCAGCGCCTGCATAAAGATCTCCCGCCACCTCTCGTAAGTTTCATGGTCCTTGGCCAATCCGTGTCTTGAGAAGATCCTTCGAGTGTAGGCGTCGATCACAAACGATGTTTTATTCAGCGCGTAGAGAAGGATGGAATCCGCGGTCTCAGGGCCCACCCCTTTCACGGCAAGGAGTTTTTCGCGAAGGACAGGCATCGCTTTCTGTTCAAGTTTCGAAAGATCGCCCCGGCATTCCCGATCGAGGAAATCCAGAAAACATTTGAGCCGGTCCGCTTTGACATTAAAATATCCGGCCGGCCGGATCAACCGCGAGAGCCTCTTTGCCGGAACCCGGCGCAGGGCCGTAAACGAAAGCTTCTTGGCTTTTTTGAGGTTCAAGATAGCTTTTTCGACATTGACCCAGGCGGTATTCTGCGTAAGGATCGCCCCGATCATGACCTCGAAAGGCGTATCCCCCGGCCACCACTTCTGATGTCCAAATGCTTTCCGCAGTGTTGTGTAAACCCGGAAGAGCTGCGAGGCTTTGAGTTTACGCGGAATTTCCTCAGGGGACAGGCAAGCACCCAATGCCTGTCCCCTAGGCGGGTCACCCGCTTTACAATGATCCAGCTTACGCTTTTTTTGAAAGCGGATAGGTTCTGAGAACTTCATAGCGCACGCCTTCCGGAAGACAGTGACTTTGATAGAGGACAAAATGATCTGCGGTTCTTGCCGGAGCCGGCAATTCGCGCCCGGCCTTCGCCACAAGCGGCCCCAGATCCTGGCTTTTCCTTTTAACACGGCCGATCGTCGCATGCGGCTGGAACGGCCTTGCCTCGGTCTTGAACCCAAGCGTCCGGACCTCCCCTTGAATAGCCTTCTGCAAAGACAGGAGCCGGCCGGAATGTTCCTCGACCCCAAGCCAGATAATATTCGGCCTTTCAAGGCTTGGAAATCCACCGATCCGGTTCAAGCCCAGCTCGAGCGGTGAAAAAAGCGACGCTATTTTTTTTGAAGAGAGGTCGATCAGTTCGATCTCTTTTGCGGGAACGGCACCGAAAAAATGAAGCGTCAGGTGGACTTGCCGGGGCTCGGTCCATCGAACGCCCGGGATCTTGCGGTAGAGCGGGCGCAGGAGGTTCTCTATTTCTTGGTGGAAGATCTCATGGAGCGGGATCGCGAGAAATACCCGCGCTGCGGCTTTTTTTAACGGATCTTCCGCCATAGGTATTCAAGCGCCTTTGTCGCAGCCTTTTCCTGGACCTGCTGACGCTCTCCCCAGAAGACATGCTTCCAAGCGCGGGTCGTTCCATCGGGAGATGCAAGACCGAAATAAACGAGACCGACCGGTTTTTTGGAACTGCCGCCGCCGGGCCCGGCGACCCCCGTGATGCCGATGCCGAAACTCGATCCCATCCGGATGCGGACCGATCTCGCAAGCTGGCTAGCGACCTGGGCTGAAACCTCTCCGTGCTCTTTAATGAGCTTTGCCGGAACGCCAAGATCCGTTTTCGCGATCTCGTGGTAGGCGACCACTCCCCCGCGAAAATAGGCACTGGCCCCGGGCGAGGCCGTAATGCGGGAAGCCAAAAGCCCGCCCGTGCAGCTTTCCGCGACGGCAAGCGTCTGCTTTTTTTTCGTCAGGATCTTTCCGGGCACCACGGAGAGAGGCGTTTCATCCCAGCCGTAGATCCAGTCC
>CAZPCF010000165.1:0-4588 GCA_964585045.1 uncultured bacterium | reverse complement strand
GCGACGGTGGCAAGCCTTGCGACGGTGGTGGGTCTTTATTATGGCTTTAAAAGCATTCCGTTCCTGATAGGATTGATCCTGTGTCTGATCACGATGTTCGATGCCGCGGGAGTTCGCCGGCATCTGGGGTGGCAAGGCAAGATCTTAAATGAGATCGTGGACGAATTTTATTCGAAAGGCGCTGTCCCTGAAAAACGCCTCAAAGAGCTCCTTGGTCATACACCGGTCGAGGTGATCGCGGGAGCTTTCTTGGGGATCGGGATCGCTTTTCTTTTTTGCAGGTGAAAGGATAGTTGTGAAAAAAAACGGCTTCTTGATCACTTTGACGATCGTGGTGCTTTTCATGCCGGCCATGGCCTTTGCAACGGAAACGGATGTTGAGGACATGACGGACGAAACGTTCGCCCCGCTGGAAACCCCCCAAAGCTTACCGTCGGATGATCTCGTCACAAGCGAAGCCGGGACTACGCCGATCGCCTCTGTTCCTTATGTCGAGGAAGTGGAAAGCGGGGTCTCCACCGTAAAAACCGAAACGGTCCGGGCGGAAGCCGCCGCGCCAAAAGTTTCTTCAGCGTTGAACCCGGCAAAGTTGCGGCAGCGCTGGGAGGCTCTATTTTCAAAAGAAACAGCCCCAGACAGCATTATCTATACGGTGAAACCCGGCGACAGCCTCTATGTTCTTGCGCGGAAGAACCATACGACCGTGGATTTCATTAAAAAGATCAATGATCTCAAGAGCGATGACATCTACCCTAAAATGAAGCTTAAGATCCATACGGCGCCTTTTTCGATCCTGATAGATAAATCCAAGAATACGCTGGTCCTTTATTCAGACGGTGAGGCGGTAAAGAAATATTCCGTAGCGACGGGCAAAAAGAACTGCACGCCGGTCGGCGAGTTCAAGGTCACGGACAAACTTGTTCAGCCAACCTGGTTCAAGACCGGGGCCATTCTTCCCCCAGGAAGTCCGGAGAACGCCCTTGGAACGCGTTGGATGGGATTTGACAAGCCCGGCTATGGGATCCACGGAACGATCGAGCCCAAGAGCATCGGCACCCAAGCCTCTGAAGGCTGTATCCGCATGCTGAATGAAGATGTCGAAGAACTTTATAGCATTGTGCCGGCCGGCACGAAGGTCACCATTCAGGATTAATTCCTGAGGGATCCGTTCCTCTATGCCTAAAAAAATAAAAAAGAAAAAATCCAACGATAAGGAGGCTCTCGAGCCGGTCGAGGCCAAAGAAAAGATCAAGCTTGGCACACGGGATATCTTCGATGCCTGCCTCTCCTTTGAGCGGCCCGTCGTGGAGATGGAAAGAAAGATCAACGAGCTTCGTAAGATCAATCACGACGGCATCGACCTTTCCGGTGAGATCAAGAGCGCGGAGAAAAAACTCGAGAAAGCCATCCAAGACATCTTCAATCATCTGACGCCCTGGCAACGCGTGCAGGTTGCACGCCATCCCCTTCGCCCGTACACGCTTGATTATGTGAACTATCTGACCACTGATTTTCTCGAGATCCATGGGGACCGGCGTTTCAGCGATGATCGGGCTATTGTGACGGGGATCGCGAAATGGGAAGGCAAGGAGCCGGTCTGTATCATCGGCCACCAGAAAGGGCGCGACACCAAAGAGAATCTGATGCGCAGTTTTGGAAGCGCCCATCCCGAAGGTTATCGCAAGGCTATGCGCGTCATGGAGCTTGCGGCGAAGCACAACCTCCCGATCCTGTGTTTTATCGATACTCCTGGCGCTTATCCGGGTATCGGCGCCGAGGAGCGTGGCCAAGCCGAGGCCATCGCCTACAATCTCAGGGCAATGGGGGAACTTAGGGTTCCGATCATTTGCGTTGTGATCGGCGAAGGCGGAAGCGGCGGCGCTTTGGGGATCGGGGTTGGGGACAGGATCTTTGTGATGGAGAACGCCTATTACTCTGTCATTTCCCCGGAAGGTTGTGCCGCGATCCTATGGAAAGAACCGACACGGGCCCCGGACGCTGCGACCGCTTTAAAACTGACCGGTCCGGATCTGCTCGAACTTGGCGTGATCGACGGAGTGATCCCGGAGCCTCTAGGCGGTGCCCATCGTGATTTTAACGCGGCGGCAGAAAATCTCCGCAAGACCATCAGCGAAACATTAGAAGAGCTGAAGAAGATCCCACGAAAAGACCTGACAGAACTGCGCTATCAGAAATTCCGGAAAATGGGTGTTTTTAGCGAAAAGTAGTCCCAATATCTATCAATTTCAATGAAGTTGAAATCGGGGCAATCCTTGTCAACCATTTAGGAACTGAGATCAAAGACAAGGGTAGATTTTAACCGAAGAGCCCTTTCCCGTTCCGTCCCGCTCAAGCCATTCTTTGGAACTGTTTTTTCAGGCTTATCAAGCGTTCCAAGATCTTCTTTTCCGGGACCAGCTCCTTCAAAGTGTTTTCCGGGATGTCCAGCAAAGCGACCTCATTAACGCGATCAATGTGTTCGGGGAAGCGGTGCGCGAGCTCATAGGTCGGAACGCCCTGCCGGTATTTCAAATCAAACAATTTCTCATAAAGCGTCATTGTTTTTCCCTCCGTACTTTCCAGCGCCACAAGTTCTTTTGCTGGAATTATCGTCTTTTCTCTGCATTTCCTGAAAAATAATAACCACGAGCTATCTATATATAGCATCTCCATACAGCTAAAGACCCTATTAGTTGTGGTTCATTAAAAATCTTTTATTTTAGGGTTGACTTAAACGGTGAAAGTTATAGATTGTAAAATATAAAGTGTAATTTACATTTTATAAACTATGAGATTAATAATGATGCTGATCATAACAGGGTTTTTAACGGGATGCGCGACGGGACCGCGCTCCTCCCTGGTTTCCGGGGACCGCGAGGCAATGCTTTCGCAAGCCGAAAAATTCTACAACAATCATGAATATTACAGCGCCCGCCACGCCGCCCAACAAGTTCTCGACGAAGAGCCGCAAAATCCCCGGGCGACAAAACTCATGGCAAATATCCTCGATAAAGAGATCGAGCGTCAGAAGGAACATCTTTTGCCGCAGGCCATTGAAGAAATGAACTCGGATGATAAACAAGATCAGATCAAGACATGGCTTGAACGGAGTCGCGCTCTTTTTAATGCGAACCAGTACGATTTAGCGCTTTTTGCCGCGGAAAAGGTTTTTCTTTATGATGCGAACGACAACGCCGCATCGGAGCTGATCGACCAGATCAAAGCGAAAGCGCTCAAAGAAGGCAAGGCCGACACTCTCTTCATTCATAAGATGTATAAAAATGAGATCGCGGACCGTCTGGAACAATATCGCGCCCAAGCGGAGGATTTCGCGGCCAAGGGGCAATTGGGACAGGCTCAATTCACGGCTGAGAAGATCCTCATGTTGGAGCCCGAGGACCCGAAGGCCCTATCCATTCTTCAGAAAGTCCTTTCGAGCAGGGACAGGACAAGGAGCGAATCACTATGAAACGTGAAAAACTCTAGAAGATCGGGGAAGTGATGCAGTACACGAGTCTTTCCAGGCAAACGCTTCATAATTATACGGTCGCGGGGCTTATCCATGAGGCCCGGCGGACCATTTCAGGGCATCGGCTTTACGATGAATCAGCGTTCGATCGTCTGGAGCAGATCAAGATCTTGCAAGCTAAGAATTATACATTGAGCCAAATCAAAAAGATCCTCGAACAGCAGGAGAGTCCGAAATGAAGGGCTCTTTGGCGGAACGAGGTAAAAAGGAGATCCCCCATGCATGAAGATGAGATCAAGATGTGGAAGAAGTTCAAGAGGACCAAGAGTCTTTCTTTGCGCGAAGAGATCGTAAAAAAATATCTCTATCTGGTGAAATATGTCGCGGGTCGTGTGGCGATCGGGTTGCCCCCCAATGTCGAGTTTAACGACCTTGTCAGCTATGGCATCCTCGGGCTTTTTGATGCCATCAATAAATACGATGTTTCCCAGGGAAACAAGTTTGAGACCTACGCTGTTTCCCGCATTCGCGGTTCGATCATGGATGAGCTTCGCAAACTTGATTGGGCGCCGCGGCTTCTGCGCAAGCGTGCCCGGGAGATCGATCGTAAATGCAAAGAGCTCGAAGAGAAGAACGGCCGCCTTGCCACGGATGATGAAGTGGCTAAGGCTTTGAAGATCTCGACGGATGATCTGAACTCGATCTACAGTGACCTCAATTCCACGACCTTCTTGTCGCTCGATGAGGTGTGGCAGAATGATGATGGCAACAAACCCATCTCGCGTCTCCAAACCGTCGAGGATTCTCTGATCACGGACCAGTTCAGCTATGTCCATCAGAGCGAGGTCAAGGAACTGTTAGCTGAGGCGATCGACCAGCTCCCTGAAAAAGAGAAGCTTGTGATCGTGCTTTATTACTATGAGAACCTGACGCTTCGCGAGATCGGTGAGATCCTGGATGTTTCCGAATCCCGGGTTTGCCAGATCCACACAAAAGTTGTGACCCGGTTGCGCGGGCATCTGATGCGTCGCGCCGGGCATTTGACCCTAGAAGCCTAGGAAAGGGTGAGAAGCAGACAGGAAAATTTCTAGTATTGGTTATAAAAACATTAAGTTTTGT
>CAZPCF010000164.1:0-4729 GCA_964585045.1 uncultured bacterium | reverse complement strand
CGCGACGATGAGTGTTTTGTTGTTGATGGTATTCTTCCAAGGCTCCCCAAGAACCTTGGAAAGCGCGGGATCATCACTCCCGAAGAGCAGGGGAACGATCTTGAAATTTTTGAGGACGCGCTGGAGAAAGGGGATCTGCACCTCAAGCACGTGGTCCCCTTCGTGGATCTGGGGACGGGCCAGGATCTTCGGGGATGAGGCGAGAAGTTTTTTTGTTTTTTCTTCATCGATCGGCACCCGGCCCAACGGTGTTTCAAAACTTCCTTTCTCGTAAACTGCGATCCCGTCCAGAAAATGGCGATGACTGTTGCACAGGAGCACGACGGTCCGGATGTCCCGGCCTTCGAGCTCTTTATAGGCATAAGCTGCGACGGGCCCGGAATAAACATAACCGGCATGCGGCACCATGATCGCACGGATCGGCTCTTTGATCTCTGGAGGATCGGCCTGGCGCAAGAGTGCATCCACGTATTTTTCAAGGGTCGCTTTGTCCCCAGGATAAAATCCTCCGGCCACGGCAGCTTTGCGAACATTCTCATCCTTGTTTTTTTCTTTTTCTCCGGGAAAGGAGAATGTGAACCCGAGGGAGATCAGTCCGGCCACCAGGGGAGTAATTAATAAAATCGGGAAAGGGATCTTTATCCGAGCGCAACGCACAACGCGCAACGCGCAGCATAAAAACTCAAGGCCCATTCGTTGTGCGTTGACCGTTGACCGTTGCGCGAAAAAAAGGGGACCTTCCCCCTTTTTATTCCCAGACGCCAGGGATCTTTTCTCCATCGGGGCAGACTCCATTTTTTAAATTGTTAGAAGTGACGAAATAACCTTGGCGGACGATTCCTTTTTCTTTAGAAACCGGACACCAGGTCGTTTCGCCTTCGGGATAGGCGGTGTTGCCCGTATAGACGAATTTGAGCCCTTCTTCCATGGCGATCTTGCGCGCACGAATAAGCGTTTCAGGCGGCGTGGGCGGGAGGTTCTTGAGTTTGAACTGGGGAAAGAACCGGCTGAAATGGAGCGGCACGCTGTCACCCAGATTTTCTTTGATCCAGCGTGCCATGGCGCGGAGTTCTTCATCGCTGTCATTTTCTCCGGGCACGAGCAGGTTCACGATCTCAAGCCATACGCCGCTTTGCTTGATGGTCTTGAGGGTTTCCAGGACTGACGCCAGCCGGCCGCCCGTGAGCTTGCGGTAGAATTTTTCATCAAAGGCTTTCAGATCGACCTTGTACGCATCAATGTATTTCAAAAGTTCTTTGAGAGGCTCTTGTTCGATATAGCCGCTTGAAACCACCACGGTCTTGAGCCCCTTCATCTTGGCGAGTTTTGCAATATCCAACATGTATTCATAAGCGATCACGGGTTCGTTGTAGGTGAAAGCGATGGATGGGGCTCCGCTTGCTAGAGCCTGGGACACGATCTCGTCAGGTGTCGCCGCTTGGGTCGGCACATCGTCGGGGAAGACCTGTGAGATCTCCCAGTTCTGGCAAAAAAGGCAGCGCATATTGCATCCAGTCGTGGCGATGGAGAAGGCCGTGCTGCCCGGAAGAACATGGAAGAATGGTTTTTTCTCGATTGGATCGACGTGAACGGTCGCGATCTTACCGTAGACCATGGAATAAAGTTTGCCGTCGATATTCTTGCGGGCCTTGCAGGCACCCCATTGCGAGGGGGTGATCACGCATTGGTTCGGACAAAGGAAGCATTGCACGGATCTGTTGGAAAAGGGTTCGTAATAGCTCGCCTCACGGAGATGAGCCTGATTCGAGATCCCGTCCGCGTGGACGGAATTTTCACGCCGGGAGATAAAAAGAAGCGCCGCCCCAAGCACGATCGCCAGGAAGAGGAAGGCGAAGATCTTTTTCAACAGTCCTGTGACTTTCATCGTAAGGTTTCCACGCTAACGCCAATTATGAACAATGGAATAGATCCCGTAAATAAAAAATATAATGGCCACCAGAAAGCCGCTCGCGCGAGCCATGGTCCGGAACTCTTTAGCCCTGGAAGCAAGTCCTACGAATACGACCGGCAGGAAATAAAGAGAGCTCGCGAGAAAGAAAAGCGTGAAGTAGAGCATGCCATAAAGAGGGCTGTGCTGTGAGAACACATAGGTGACCGACAGCAGGAATGGCGGGCAAAGATTGATCCCCATGAAGAAGCCCATCACCAAAGGGCTTCGGGATTTAAGAAATTTTGGGGTCGGGCAGAGGGTCTTTTCACGCACAAGGCCGAGGAGATAAAAAAGAAGGACGAGGGAGAGAACAATGAAAGAAATATCCGTGGCGCGGCGTAGCCATTCGGGATCGAACTTTTCCCCGAGGTAGCCCACGAGCAGTCCGAAACAAAGATAACCCGCCAGACGCCCCGCCAGGAATTCGAGGAGGATAAGAAAGTTTTTCTTGGAGCTGCGTTCTTCGGCCGCAAAGAAGGTGCCCATGAAAGGAAAACAATAAGTGAGGCAAAATGCTCCCACCGAAAGTCCGGCCAAAAGCGGCTGAAGGATGAGCTCCCAATTCATATTCGTATGTTAAAGAGGGAATGTCTTGAAGGGAAGCTGAAAATGGGGTGGCCTAGGAGAGTTTTTGGGCGGGGGTTTAGCGCGATGGCTTGCTTTTGAAGACAAAGCAGAGTATTTTATGGCCATGAAAGTCTTTTTCCTGAACATCCCCTACCATGCCGTTTTACCCGTGAGAGCCGTTCTCCGGGCGTGGCGCCCTCGGGGACGCTCTATTATCCCATCTACCTCGCGTTAGCCGCAGGTCTTGTTCGAAAGCACGGATACACCATTGATTTTCTTGATGCGCCGGCCGAAAACTATGGTCTGGCGAGGGTCGAGGAACGCGTGGCGCAATTTCGGCCTGATCTGATCGTTGCGACGACCGTAACGGCTTCCATAAGTCACGATATTCGCGTAATGGACCGACTTGCGAAGAAAACCGGGGCTATGACAATGCTTGTCGGCACGCATCCGACCGCTCGGCCGATCGAAACCCTCAAAATGTCTCCCAGTCTGGATTTTGTCGCGGTGGGGGAATACGACTTTACGGTCCTCGAGGTGGTCCGGCACTTCGATGAAGGAAAGAAACGAGAAGAACTCTCCGGTGTGAAAGGGCTGGCTTTCCGCTTGGGCGATCAAAAGGTGCTCAACGAGCGACGTCCGTGGCATGAGAACCTGGATGAAATCCCCTGGGCGAGTTTGATCTATCGGGATTTTTTAAAGATCGAGCATTACAGCTACGGCGCCCAGCTCCACCCCGAAGTGACGATCGTCAGCGGTCGTGGCTGTCCCTTTCAATGCACCTTCTGCGTGTTCCCGCAGACCATCACAGGGCAACGTTACAGGCCTCGGTCGTTCACAGACGTGGTCAACGAAATGGAGTTCATTCAGAAAACATGGCCGCACAACAAAGAGATCATGTTCGAGGATGATACGCTGACCGTAGATAAAGAGCGCATGCGCCAGCTTTCCGAAGAGATTTTGCGCCGCGGACTTAAGGTCACCTGGTCCGGCAACGCCCGTGCGGATTTTGACGATGTGATTCTTTTAAAGCTTATGAAGAAAGCCGGGTGCCGTCTTTTCTGCGTGGGGTTCGAGTCCGCGGACCAGACGATCCTTGACCAAATGCATAAGGGCGGGGCCACGGTCCAGACGCGCGAACGTTTCGTAGAGGCCTGTGCCGAGGCTGGGATCATGATCCACGGTTGTTTCCTCTTTGGCGGCGCGAATGAGACCCGTGATAGCATGCGAAAAACACTTGAAATGGCGAAGCATATGAAGCTCGATACGGCCCAGTTCTTCCCGATCATGGTCTATCCCGGGACACGCGCCTACGAAGATGCGAAGGAAAAAGGAGATTTGGATTCCGAGAATTACGACGAATGGCTCCGGGGGAGCGGCTACTACGCCTCCAAGATCCATCGGGGAGAATTAACCGGTGCAGACATCTCAAAATTCACGGACCGTGCTTACCACGAATTCTATCTGAGGCCCTCTTTTATTCTTCAAAAGGTGCGGCAGTTCCTGTCCTCCCCGACGGAGCGGTCGCGTATTCTTTTTGGGTTCCGTTTTTTTATGAAAAAGATATTCACGCGGGAAAAAGCCTAAATGAGGATCGCCGTTGTCTCTGCAGTTTACAACGAAGAAAAGCACATCGGCCGGATGATCGAAAGCCTGATGGCTCAGACCCGCGTGCCGGATGAGGTCATTCTTGTGGACGACGGTTCGAAGGACGGCACGGCCAAAGTGATCGAGCAGTGTGCGCAACGCCATCCCGTGATCCGGCTCATTCGAAATTCCAACCAGGGTCCTGCGGCGTCCCGTAATATCGCCTGGCGTGCGGCGCAAGCGGACGTGGCGATCTTCACGGATGGGGATTGTGTCCCGGACCGTGATTGGATCGAGAAATTAATGAAGCATTTTATCTCCGACGATGTGGCGGCGGTCGCGGGAACTTACCGGACGCTGAATGAGGATCATGTCCTGGCCCGCTTCGTGGGGCACGAGATCGCTTGGCGTTATCGTCATGTCCGCGGTGCGGTCGATGCGCATGGTGCCTACAATCTCGCAATAAGAAAAGACGTGCTCGAGGAGATGGATGGGTTTGACGAATCCTACAAGGCTCCGAGCGGGGAAGATTGGGACCTGACCTACAGGATCTCGCGGAAATACAGGATCCTTTTTGCTTCAGACGCGATCGTGGCACATGTCCACCGGGGGGCGTTCTGGCCA
>CAZPCF010000163.1:0-4749 GCA_964585045.1 uncultured bacterium | reverse complement strand
CGTGGTGGTGGGTGCGGACCGCATCGCCATGAACGGCGATACCGCCAACAAGATCGGCACCTACGGCGTTGCGGTGCTGGCCCATGTCCACAAGATCCCGTTCTATATTGCGGCACCCAGCACGACATTTGACCTGAAGGCAAAGACGGGGAAGGACATCCCGATCGAGGAGCGGCCGCATCATGAGGTCTCCCATATGCATGGCAAGCGACTCGCGCCGAAGGGCATGAAGATCTTTAATCCTTCATTCGACGTCACGCCGCACCCCTATATTTCCGGCATTATCACCGAGGCCGGCGTCTTGAAGCCGCCCTTCAGCCGTTCGATCCAAAAAATAAAGCAGCTTCTCAAAAAAACCTGATGGACGAATTCTCGTTTATCGAATACCTGAAAAAGAAGATCCCAAGCGCCGGACGGGTCGCGGTCGGGATCGGGGATGACGCGGCTGTGCTGAGCGTCGATAAGGGCAAGAAGCTTGTCGTTTCGACAGATGTGATCGTGGAAAACGTGGATTTCAAGATCAAGGCCTTGAGCCCTGAGAAGATCGGCCGTAAGGCTTTAGCGGTCAATCTCAGCGATCTCGCCGCCATGGGGGCATCGCCCACGGCGTTTGTGATCAGTATCGGAAAACCCCCTTACATCACGGTGTCATGGTTGAAGCGTTTTTATAACGGCCTCTTGGCTCTGGCGAAGCAATATAACGTCGCGTGCATTGGAGGCGATTTTTCCCGTTCCAAGGAGTTTTTTGCGAGCGTGACGATCCTGGGTGAGGTTTCGCCGGACCAGGTTGTAACACGTTCCGGGGCCATGGCGGGGGACTGGCTCGCAGTGACAGGGGCCTTGGGCGGCTCGATCTTGAAGCATCACAATGATTTTACGCCGCGCATCCGGGAAGGACTTTTTCTTGCGAAACATATCACGCCGATTTCTATGATCGATATCTCGGACGGTCTTGTTCAGGATCTCACGCACATTCTGAAGGCTTCCAAAGTTGGGGCCGTTCTCGATCTTCATAAGATCCCGGTTTCCCGTGACGCGAAAAAAATAAGCCGTGGCAAAGAAGCGAAAGCGCTTACAAGAGCTTTAAGTGACGGCGAGGATTTTGAGCTTTTGCTTGCGGTGCCGCCTCGGCAGAAGAGAATGCTCGAAAAGATCTGGAAGAAACAATTCCCCAAGGTGCCGCTTTCATGGGTCGGCAAGATTGAGGGGAAAAACCCTAAGATTTTCTGGTGTCGGAATGGAAAAAAAGTCGCGGCCCCCAAGCTTGCACAGGAAGGGTTCTCGCATTTTTAATATGAAGAAGCATGTTGTTTCAAATTCACCCCAGGAAACCATCGAATTTGCGAAAAGTCTTGCCAGCAGTTTTTCGCCCGGTACGGTCCTTTGTCTGGAAGGGCAACTCGGAAGCGGGAAGACCACTTTCATCAAAGGCCTTGCGGAAGGTTTGGGGCTCAAGCACCCGGAACAGGTGAAAAGCCCGACCTTTGTCCTGATGCATATCTACAAAGCCAAGACGCCGCTTTATCACTTTGACTGTTACCGCCTAAATTCCCTGGAGGAATTAGAAAACATCGGTTTTCAGGATTTTGTGAACGACCCGCATGCCATCTCTTGCGTCGAATGGGCGGAAAAAGCCGGAAACCTTGTCCCCGAAGGGGCGCGCCACATCCATTTCGAGATCCTTGACGCCTCCAAACGGGGCATTGCTATTTCCTGACATGCGAGATACGATCATCGTTAAAAGAAAGGTTTTTTGAATGAAAAGGATCGTTAGGTTGCTGCTTTTCGGAGTTTTTTTGGTGATCGTTCTTTCTATCGGAAAGAACAAATGGATCGAGTTCCGTGACAATACGGCGAGTGATCGCTACAGCCAACCTTCATACAGAAAAGCCACGGATTTTTTCCGAAAAATGCTCGGGATGGCGCCTTTTGCGTCCTGGCATTACGCTTTGGCGGTTTCGTATCTGGACGAAGGGTTGAAGGACCAGGCCGTTAAAGAATATAAAAAAACGTTACAGATGGATAAGCGTTCTGTTCAAGCGTATTTGGATTTGGCGAACATCTATTTTCAACAGGGATCTTTCGAAGATGCCTTGGGGGTGTTGGGAGAAGCTGAGGGTGTGATTTCTGATAACCCCGACATTAAGAATCTGAAGAAACAAGTTTCCTTTGAATATTTTCGCGATGCGGGGGTGAAGGCATTTGAGAAGGGAGATCGGTCCCAGGCCCGCGCATTGCTGAATAATGCGCTCGAGACCGATCCGAATTCCTCCCAAGCGCATTATCTGATGGCCTTGGCCTTGGATGAGCAAAAGGATTTTAACCAGGTAGAGGATCGTCTGAAGGAAGCTATCAGATTGGACCCCAAAGCTTATATGGCATACAGTTCTTTGGGAAATGTTTATTTTGGAAGGGGTGATTTTGAGGCGGCTATCGAACAGTATCAATATTTTTTGAGTTCCTGGGGTGACGAACCCTCTGTTCTTAACAATATGGGTTTGGCCTATATGAATCTTGAGAAATATGGTTTGGCCATTCCTTGTCTGCAGAAGGCTCTTGCTTTCGACCCGCTCAATATTGAGACTCGTCATCACCTGTCGGCCGTATACAGAGATCACGGGATGTTGGATAAGGCGGCGGAAGGATTTAACAGCATCATTGATATGAGATCCGATTATCCGAATGTTCACAATGATCTGGGAGACATCTACCGGAAGCAGGGGCGAGAACAGCAGGCTCTCAAGGAATATCGGGCCACTATCGAGCACGGCCGGAAAAAACTCTCGCCAAGTTCCCGGGACCCTCTTCTACTTGTTGAGCTTGCGTACGCCTATAATCAAGTGCAAGAATTTGATGAAGCTAAAAAACTTATTGATGAGGCCATCAGGGCGGATCCCAATAATCAAAAAGCTTATTGGACCCTAGCGGACATATACAGGAGTTCCCATCGTTTCGGGGATGCCCTGGACGCATTAGAGAAATCTAAGAAAGTGTCTCCCAGGAAGTATGCATTCATAGAAGAAACCATCAGGGACATTAAAGCGCAAATGACGCTTTCGGAGCGGTAGACAAGACGCCGGGCTGAAGGGGCGAAGAATACCGGTTTTCAGGATTTTGTAGAAGACCCGTATACCATCTCTTGTGGCGAATGGGCGAAAAAAGCCGGAAACCTCATTCCCGAAGGCGCTCGCCACATCGACTTCGGGCTTCTGGACACCACCCATCAACGCATCACCCTTTTCTAAATAGCTTTTCCCGAAGCATCTAACTATAACGGAGATTGAGCTTAAAAGTGATTATAAAGCAATATAAATATATAAAAAAAACATTGACGGGAAAGGGTACCATGCTAAGATGGAGCCATGATCAAAAGCATTCGGGAATGGCCGGAGGCTGAAAGGCCGAGGGAAAAGTTGCTTCAGAAGGGGTCGGAGTCTCTATCAGACGCTGAGTTGCTTGCCGTGCTGTTTGGACAGGGAATGCGCGGGCAGGATGTGGTGAGTTTCTCGCGGAGTTTGCTCCTTCAATTCGGCGGTCTCAGAGGGATCTTAGCCCAGCAGGCGGCATCCTTCAAAAAAGTAAAAGGATTGGGTTTGGCCAAGATCTGCATGATCTTGGCGGTCCGGGAGATCGGTCTTCGCCAGCTTCGCGAAAAAATGATCGGACAAAATTTTGTTCGCAGTCCTCAAGCCGTGACCGATTACCTTACCGCCGCGCTCCGGGACCAAAAGCGAGAGATCTTCAAGGTCCTCTTTTTGGACAAAGCACTTCGCATTATCGGGGAGCGGGACCTTTTCTACGGGACGATCGATGAGGCCGCGGTCCACCCCCGTGAGATCGTCAAGGCCGCACTGGAATTTCACGCTTCGAGCATCGTGCTGGTACACAATCACCCCTCCGGAAAAATCGAGCCGAGTCGCGAGGATTATGAGATCACGCAGAAGATCAAAGCCGCCTGTCAGACCGTCTCGATCCGGGTGCTCGATCACATCATCATCGGCGAGAATCAGTACTTCAGCTTTTCAGAACGCAATTCACTATAAAAAGGGGACAAGCTGATTTTTTTACATATTATAAAATATTCAGCCCGTCGTCTTTATTTGAGGCAGGTTAGAAAGGCGGAAATGTTGGTCAGGTCCTGAAGGACGTGGTCCGGCGGGTCTTTTTCGAAATGATCCCGTGTCCTTCCGTTGGTGAGTACGGCAATGCTCCTGAGTCCGGCCTTTTTGGCGGCGGCGATGTCGTATTCGGTGTCTCCGATCACAAAGATCCTGTGCTTCTCAAAACGTTCTCTGGCGAGTTCTTCCGAATAGGCTACCGCCGCAAGGAGGATCTTGTCGCGTTCCGGGGCGTCATTCCCGAATCCCCCCGTCTGGAAAAAATGCTCCACCCCGCCGCGTTTGAGTTTCATGCGGCCGGCCCTTTCGAAATTCCCGGTGGCAAGCGCGAGAAAAACGCCCGGATCGCGTGCGAGATGCTCCAGGATCTCGATGACGCCGGGCATCAGTTCAAAACGCGGCGACTCTTGGATCCGCTCCTCAAAGATCTCTTCGTAGCGTTCCATCAGGAGTTGAAATTCTCCGGGAGAAAGCAGCCGGCCGAGCTCGCGCTTGGCCACTTCATCGAAAATGGCCGGATCCGTTCTGCCATGAGGATCAAGATCGCCCCAGGCATGGGGGATCTCAAAGATCTCCTCAAAAGCCTCCTCAAAAGCGAGGTGGACGGCGAATACTTCGTCTTCGGTATAGT
>CAZPCF010000162.1:0-4827 GCA_964585045.1 uncultured bacterium | reverse complement strand
CGCAAGTGGACGTTTCACATACGGATGCTGATCGATCACCAGGGTAACTTTTTTATTCCGAGGGTAGGGATTATTCTCAAATTCGGGCTGCGTATCGATCAGCGCGGCATTTTCATAACTCCTGATATCGGAAGGACGGAACTTGTGAATAGGGACTTTGAGGAGGGCCACCATCGCCCGGTTCTCCACGCGTCCGATGATCCCTTTGTACACGATCCTGGACTTGATCCCATGGAGACGCTCTCCGAGATATTGGAGCGCCATGGCCGTCGCAATAGCATCCGGATCGGGATAATCATGGGTCACGATCAAAAGAGGCGAAATGGAATCTTTTTTCCTTTCAAGGAACCGGAGCAATTTCCGGCCGTGATGGACAGCAATATGCTCCTGCTTTTTATTTTTTAAATTGGGAGAAAGGGCCATAAGGACCTTGAAAAGATCTTTTCAGGATTTTGTTTTCTGAGAAAGGGTTAAAAGCCATTTCTGGAACGGAGGATACTCGCGCAGAGGCTTCAAGTCCGGGTCTTTTTGAAGATGCCCCAGGTCTGTAAATCCCAGGCGGACCGCCCGCCTGAGTGCCGTCAGGGCCTTCGCGGTATAACCGGAAAGGACATAGCTGCAGGCGAGATTATAATGAACGACCGGATCATCCTGGCAGAGAAAAGCCAACCGCTTGTCGATCTCGAGACCTTTTTCAAAGAGACCCCGGCGCGTGTAGGCCTCCGCGAGCGGAGCCAAGGCATCAATGTAATTGGGGCGGTGTTTTAGAACGCCCTCGAGGAATGAGATCTCAAAATCCAGATCGTTCGATTTCACCCCGTTAGATCTCCCGCTAACTTAGCTTTTAAAGATACCTTTGGCCTTCTCGGCAATCTCACTTGATTCTCAAACTTCGTCCGTTATATCGCTCTTAAGATCTAACGGGATTCATGGATGCATGATACCTTATCTAACGAAAAATGCAAACGGTCCCAACTTTAATTTTCATCTTCCCAATGGCAGCTGGGACCGCCCCAATTTCCTCCTTTCGGAAATTGATTGGTATTGGGACGCCCATTGTGAGGTTTACCGGCTTAAGTTGCGTTCCAGCACCTTTAAAAATTCGTCAACCTTGAACGGCTTCAAGAGAAATTCCCGTACCCCCATCCGGACCGCGGATTGTTTGACCTGCTCATCATTATAGGCCGTCAGCACGATCTCAGGGATCGGTTGTCTTTTCATTTCGTGGCAATACTGGCGAACGGCCTGAATGACCTGGAGCCCATCCATGCCCGGCATGCGGATGTCCGTGATCAAAAGGTCAAAATGGCGCTGGACAAGGAACCCGAGCGCTTCCTGCCCTCCGCTCGCAACCGTCGGATCATAACCGGCCTCCCGGAGCAGGATCTCGAGCGATCTTCTTACCAACCCATCATCGTCCACCGCCAGGATTCTTTTCTTGCGGTGATGCACCGTATGTTCATTGTTCATCATAATCCCCGAAATATTTCAGGAACGCTCATAGGTCCCCATCAATCGTCCTTCGGCCAAAATATGCCCTTGCATCGCCGTGAGCAGTTCCTTCTTTGTCACGCCAGGCTTCAAGTGGAGCATCGCATCAAGAGCGTAGATCTTAAAAAAATAACGGTGTGTGCCGCGCGGAGGGCACGGCCCCCCATACCCGAGAGCTCCAAAATCCGTGCGCCCTTGCGAACCCCCGCCGGAAAGCCTTCCCCCTTCGGGGATTCCCGCGGGCAATTGCGTCAGAGACGGCGGAAGATCATAGACCAACCAATGGACCCAGTCCCCCGCCGGGGCATCAGGATCATCGGCAATGATCGCGAGGCTTTGTGCGCGGGCCGGAACGCCGGACCATTCGACCGGCGGTGACATATCGGCGCCATCGCAAGTAAAATCCGAGGGGATCCTGTCCCCTTCACTGAACGCAGAACTCCGGACATCGATCTTTCCCATAACTCCCTCCCCTTGCCCCAGAACCGGAAAAGTTATTACTACCATTCCCGCAAAAAACAGGCTGAAGATTTTTTCCATTTCTCTCTTCACTCGCCGCTCTCCGTTCCCCGTTCCGCGGCTTCTAAGACATACTTCTGACGGAAACCCGGTCCAAATAACTTAGATCGTCGGTATTGACTCGGATCGTTTCGCCGGCACTGATAAATTGCGGGACGAGGACCTTGAGGCCATTTTCAAGTTCGGCTTCTTTGTACGTTGAATCGCTTTGTCCTTTCACCCCCGGTGGCGCGCTGATCACCTTGAGCTCGACGATCTTGGGGAAAACAATGCTCAAAGCCTTCCCCTCTCCAAATAGAACCTCGATCACTTCATTCTCCTTTAAAAACACCTCGTGTTTGCCAACCGCTTTCGCGGAAATGGAGAACTGCTCGTAATTCTCCATGTTCATGAATACGAACTGATCCCCTTCACGGTAAAGATACTGCATTTTCACGTAATGGACATCTACATCCTCCACCTTTTCGTCGGCCTTAAAGTTTTTTTCGATCACATGACCTTCCTCGAGGCTCTTGAGCTTGAGCATTGCGCTCTTGCCAAATTTCCCCGTCCCGCGGATCTCCTGCGTCAGGACCTTGCAAAGTTTCCCGTCCACGCGTATCACATTCCCTACCCGGATATCTGATGCAATGACCATTGATCCCTCCAATCCTTCTCGAATTGGGCCAGGCGTCCAAAAACTGCCTGTCCCCTAACAGGTGACTGTCACCTGTTTACCTGTTTACCGTTTATCTGTCCATGTTGATCTCTGACAGGGCGAACCCTTCTAATGTCTCCAACCAAATAACATCTGCAAATAAGACCTTTCTTCCCGGTCTCTGGCCTGAAGGCCAATCTTTTTTTCGATCCTTTGGATCGCTTGGGGCCGGGCTTCGATCTCAAGAAAACGACCGAACCTGGGGAGCTGATCTAACGTGATAAGGTTCTTGCCGAGCCGGTAAAGCTCTCTTTCTTTCTTGTAACGCATAATAACTTTGAAACCCGCCAAACGGAGAATGCTTCTGATGAGAATGTGATCGACCGGAGTTTCGATCTCCATGCGTTTCGTGAATTTGCTTTTGAGCCGCGGCCCCTTGAGCGTCAACACGGCCTTTTTCCCATATTTCCGAAGCCGCATCACCAACCGTTTTTGTCTGAGTTGCTTCCCGCGGTCAAAAAATTCGTTTGTTTCGACTCCTCCGGCGATCTTCCGGGCACCCATTTTTTTAAGCGCCGCCCGAATCCGCTTCGGATCCTTAAGCCGGTACTTTTGCTCGATCTCAAAAAGCTTCATAGCATCTCACACTTTACAGAACACCTCAGGGAACAGACGGTCAATGGATGCCTGTCCCCTGAGATGGCTGTCTATACCTTGATCAGCATTTTGTCGCGTACAAGATCTGCCATTTCGCTACCAAGCAGCTCCCGGACGATCTCCAGGGCAAACTCGAGAGCAGATCCCGGCCCCTGGCTTGTGATAACATTCCCGTCCTTGACCACACGTTCTTGCGAATGGACTGTTTTGGAAGAAAAATCACTTTCACAGCCAGGATAGCAGGTCGCTTTCTTACCATTGAGAATACCGAGCGGGGCTAACACGACCGCAGGAGCGGCGCAGATCGCGGCCACAAGTTTCCCTGCCACGTTTACTTTTTTGACAAGCTTTGCGACTTCCTCGGACTTGGCAAGATTGGTAGCTCCCGGAAGTCCTCCGGGAAGGATCACGGCGTCTGGAATATCTTGGATGTCTTTCAGAAGTGCATCCACCTGGATTCTGATATTTCTGGAGCTTTTAACGATAAGGGAATTGACGCCCGCCAGGGTCACCCGGACCCCCGCACGTCTTAGGACATCGACCGGCCCGATCGCCTCAACTTCTTCAAACCCTTCTGCTAATATCACAAGCGCTGTTTTTTGCATCTTATTGGGGCCCTGGATTCTGCGCATTCGGATCGATCTGCTCCACCACAAGCTTCTTCTGCCCGAAGATCCTGTCATTGGCGAAGATCCGGAATTCATAGTTGCCCGCGTGCATGAAGCGGACCCCTCGAAGATTGAACACCAGCTCATGCGCGTCGAGCGGACTCGGCACACGCACTTCCTCGGGCATTTCGCTTTTGCCGATCATGGCGTCGCTCTGTAGGTCCACGAGCTCAAGCCGGAAGTGGTAACCTCCCTGCGCATCTGTCAATTTGATATAGACGGACATGGCGAAATGCGTGCACGGGAAGGTCGCCGCCCCGATATTCTCGAAAACACCGATCAGGCTTTTCTTGTTCGTGCCACGCTCGGTGATCACGTAATCACAAATAAGCATGGCATTTGTTTTGGGTGTGGGGGATGTCATAAATACCTTTCGACTTTTAAAGGGGACAGACAGTCAAATGAATGCCTGTCCCCTTTGGCGTTGATTACCCGAATTTATAGTGCTTCTTTACAGCTTTCTTGATATTCCAAACACATTTCAATCCTTGGGGAAATGTCACGAGATCCCCCTTCCCGAACGAGATCTCGCCGTCTGAAGTCTTCACAGTCACTTCTCCTTCCAAAAAATAACAGATCTCCTTTTCGTCATAATACCAGTCAAAACTCGAGGCCTCCTTCGTCCAGATAGGCCAGCTTTTTGCATCAAGGTCTTTTAGCTTTTGATCCGTTGGTTTTTCGACAAGAACTTTTAAAACGGTTTGGGGCGTCATAAATGATCCTCCTATTTCCTGAACTTTTCTAACCAGTTACAATATTCGCACTTCGCTGAAGCCTTCGGCGCGGGACCTGGCAGGATCGCGAGCGCTTGACGAAAAAGGTCTTTTGCGCGTTCGATGTTCGTCTCGATCCGGG
>CAZPCF010000161.1:0-4839 GCA_964585045.1 uncultured bacterium | reverse complement strand
GGCAATCCTGACTGCCATAATGGAAAAGAAAATAAAAGTCAGGATAGATGCCAGGACAGGCCCTTTCCCGACGTTAAAAAACTCCGGCAAGAGCTGAAGGCGGCGCTTACGGCTTTTGGTAAAAAAGAATGTTATGTCCGTCTGACTTTATGGGAAGGCCGCGCCTTCGTGATCCTGAGTTCCCGGGAACACCCGGAGGAGCTTTATGAAAAAGGCGTAGCGCTTAAAACGGCCTCCTTCCCGCGCGGGGGGCCGAACGCCTTTCCTTGGCAAGCCAAGGCCTCGGCTTACCAACAGGCGATATTGGCCAGCACCGAACCGCATCCGGACAAGATCTATGAGTGGGTGTTCCTGGACCAGCAGAATTTTCTCACCGAAACCCGCGTTGGCAACTTTTTCATCGTGAAATACTCCCGCAGAGACCCGGTCTTTGCAAAAACAAAGACCCGGTCTTTGCAGGGTGAGGGAGCGGTGCTGCTGACGCCGCCGGAACACCTAATCTTGAATGGAGTGACCCGCCGGATTGTGATAAAATGCGCCTTCGAACTCGGGATCAAGGTCCGGGAAACTCCGCTGACCCGGCATGAATTTTTCAATGCGGATGAAGCTTTTCTTTGCAATACTTCCTGGGAGATCCTTCCGGTCCGTGAGCTGGATGGCCGCGTGATCGGCGCGGGGAAACCGGGTCCCGTCACTTTGAAACTGCACCGCCATTTTAAGAGGAGGGTCCAACAAGATGTCACGCCACACCGTTCGCCGCGCACTCATCAGCGTCTCCGATAAAACCGGTCTCATCCCTTTCGCCAAAACCCTGCGCAAGCACGGCGCGGAGATCCTCTCCACCGGCGGCACTTTGAAAGCCCTCAAACAGGCCAAGGTCCCCGCGACGGCGGTGGAGGATTACACGGGATTCCCCGAGATGCTCGACGGGCGCGTGAAGACCCTTCACCCGAAGATCCACGGCGGCCTTCTTTTCCTCCGCCACAAAAAAAGCCACCAAAAACAGGTCAAGGCGCACGGCATCAAGCCCATCGACCTTGTGGTCGTGAACCTCTATCCTTTTGAGGAAGCCACGAGCAAGGGGAACCTGAGCATGGACGACGCCAAAGAGTTCATCGATATCGGGGGCCCTTCCATGCTCCGTTCCGCGGCGAAGAATTACCAGTCGGTGACCGTGATCACGGACGTTCAGGATTACGATCGCGTCGCGAAGGAACTGGACGAAAACAAAGGGAGCGTCACGGACGAAACGCGTTTCGCGCTTTCCCAAAAGGTTTTCGAAAAGACCTCAGCCTACGATGCCGTGATCAGCCAGTTCATGGCCAAGCACAAGAAAAAGACGGGAGAGGAACCCGCGCTGCCGCCGCAATTCATTTTTCATTTCAAAAAGGCCCAGGACCTCCGGTACGGCGAGAACCCGCATCAAAAGGCCGCTTTTTATATCCCGACGACCCACAAGGCCTCGGCTTCCTGGACCCAGCTCCACGGCAAGGAGCTTTCTTTCAACAATCTCATGGATGTCGACGCGACACTGGACGTGCTCGCCGAATTCAACGCGCCGGCGGCCTGTGTGATCAAACACAACAATCCCTGCGGTATCGCGCAAGACACGCAGGCCCTTGTGGCGGTCGACAAAGCGATCGACGGCGATATCCTTTCGGCCTTCGGCGGTATCGTGGGAGTGAACCGCTGTTGTGACCGCAAGATCGCGGAAAAAGTCCTTGAGAAACTCGCGTTCTTTGAAGTGCTGGTCGCCCCGTCCTTCAAGCCCGGAGCGCTCAAGCTTCTCAAGGCCCGGAAGAACCTCCGGCTGATCGAGGTCCATCAATTCCGCGACGAGAACCTTTATGACGTGAAATTCCTCCGTACGGGGATCCTGGTCCAGGAAAAGGACCGGCCCATCAAAGACCACATGGCGGAACTGAAAAAGAAACTCAACTTTGTCACGAAGACGAAACTTTCCGAAGCGGAGACCGAGGAGCTGATCTTTGCGTTCCTCTGTTCCAAGGTCGTGAAATCGAACGCCATTGTGCTGACCCAGGACAAGCACACGGTCGGGATCGGGGCGGGGCAGATGTCCCGCGTGGACTCGGTGCAGATCGCGATGCAGAAGGCGGGCTACTTGGCCGAAGGCGCGATGCTCGGCAGCGACGCTTTTTTCCCCATGCCGGATTCCATCGAAATAGCCGCCAAGCACAAGATCAAAGCCATCATTCAGCCCGGCGGCTCGATCCGCGACACGGACGTGATCGCGGCTTGCGATCAGGCCGGCATTGCGATGGCCTTCACCGGCGAGCGGCATTTTAAACATTAATGTGAGTACGGCGTACCGAGTACGGCGTTTCACGTTTTTTTCTCCGTACGCCTTCCGCCGTACGCCGTGCGCATGAATTACTCCCAATCCCTTCGCTATCTGAATTCTTTCACCGATCTCGAAAAGCTCGCGCGGTTGCCCGGGAACCCCTTCTTCAATCTTAAACGGATGGGGCATTTGCTTAAAATAGCGGGCCACCTCGAGAAGGATTTCTTTCCCATTTTGATCGCGGGCACCACGGGCAAGGGATCGACGGGTTTTTTCCTCGAATCCATCCTCAAAGCCAACGGCATCCGGACAGGTTACTATCATTCGCCGCACGTCGAAGACCCGCGCGAAAGGATACGGGTTCAGGGCGCCGAAGTTTCCCCCAAGCTCTGGGCCGAAGGGCTTTCCGCGATCCGAAAACTTCTCCGCAAAAAACCTCTTCCGCAGAAATGGGGCGTTCTGACCTATTTCGAGGTCCTGACATTTCTTGCCATTTGGGTTTTTTCGAAAACAGGCGTCAAGGCCGGCATTTTTGAGATCGGGCTCGGCGGCCGGCTTGACGCAACCAATGTCCTTAAAGCGCCGTTGGTGATCCTCACGCCCATCCATCTCGATCACGAAGCGTTCTTGGGCAACACCCTTTCAAAAATCGCCGCTGAAAAAGCCGCGATCATCAAAGCACAGGGACACACCGTGATCGGGAAGCAATGCCCGGAAGCGTCCCGGGTGATCCGCGGGGCTGTGAAGAGAAATAAGGGGACTTTATGGAAGGCAAAACCTGTTTCCGGCATCCCGCTCGGACTGGCCGGGGATTTTCAAAAGTGGAATGCCGGCGTCGCTTTGGAAGCGGCTGAAATTCTGCAAAAGCATTTTGGTTTTCCAATAAAACCCGAACGGTCAAAAAAAGGACTGCAGTCCCGGAACTGGAAAGGCCGGATGGAAACTTTTTATCAAGACGGCCGGCGATTTATCCTGGACGGCGCGCATAATCCGATCTCGATAAAGGCGCTCGTCCGTTCATTGAAAGCTCGGAAAATTCGGGACCCATGGCTGGTGTTCGGCGCGATGAACGATAAGAAGAGCTGCGAGATGCTCAAGATGCTAAGCGGATTTTTTTCGAAGGTGATCCTCACCGGCATCGCGGGAAATCGCGCCAAGCCGGTCGCGATGCTCGCCCAAGAGGCGAAAGGACTTTTCAAATGCGTTCTCACGGCCCAGAATCTCGAAGAGGCATTGGGGCTGGCGAGAAAAGCGTCGGACCCCGGAGCCGCCCTCGTGGTGACGGGGTCGTTTTATTTAGTAGGAGAAGCACGTAAACTTTTAGCGCAACGCACAACGCGCAAAGCGCAACGGAAAATAAATTCGTTGCGCGTTGAACGTTGACCGTTGCGTGGGATCCTATATGTCCAAACTCGAACTTGATGACACGATCGCAGCTATTGCAACGCCTATTGGCGAAGGCGGCATTGCCGTGATCCGCGTCAGCGGCCCCGGGGCGTTCGGAGCGGTCGAACCGTTCTTTGTTTCTCATGAACATGAAAAATTGAGCGACACGCCCGCCAATATGATCCGCTGGGGGAAGTTCATGGATCCCGCGGGGCTCCTCGTGGACCAGGTGCTTATCAGTTGCTTCCGTGCCCCGCGCTCCTATACCGGGCAGGACGTGATCGAGATCAGTTGCCACGGCGGTTTCGCGGTCACAAAAAAGATCCTGGGGTTTTTGCTCGGGAAAGGCGTCCGCCATGCCGAGCCTGGGGAATTTACGCGCCGGGCTTTCTTGAACGGCAAGCTGGATCTCACGCAAGCGGAGGCCGTCCTCGATCTGATCCGCGCCAAAAGCGACCGTTCGCTCGATATCGCGGTCCGTCAACTTTCCGGGTCCCTTTCCCGTACGCTCAAAGAGCTGAAAGACGCGCTCCTGCGGCTGTTGGCCCACATGGAAGCCTATCTTGATTTTCCGGAAGAAGACATAGAGGCGAATGTCAAGACCGGCATGAAAGATCAATTCACGGATATTCAGAAAAAGATCCATGCATTAATCGAAGGCTTTGAACGCAACCAGCTGATCCGTGAAGGCATCCTCGTGACGATCGTGGGGCGGCCCAATGTCGGGAAATCCTCGCTCTTTAATTCACTTCTTGAACGGGACCGGGCACTTGTTTCCGATCTGCCGCACACCACGCGCGATCATTTGGAAGAAGCCCTCGAGATCCGGGGATTCTATGTCCGGTTGCGGGACACCGCGGGACTCGTCTCCACGCCGGAACACCCCCTTGATAAAATGAGCATGGACCAAACGCTCGGAGCGTTGCGGGAAAGTCAGGTGGTGTTGTACATGGTGGATGGTTCTACGCCCTTTGAGGAAGCCGACCGCCATGTTTTTCAACGGATCCCCAAAGATAAGAAAATAATCGCGCTTGTGAACAAATCCGATCTCCCATTCCGGGCCGGAGCGAAGGAGTTTGAGGCGTTTTTGGGCGACAAGCCCCGGATCCGGATCTCCGCAAAGACGCGCGAAGGCTTCAACGAGCTCGAAG
>CAZPCF010000160.1:3847-4851 GCA_964585045.1 uncultured bacterium | reverse complement strand
TTTTGGTGATGGAGTACAGTATCTTGGAAATTTAAGGGGACAGCTTGCGTCGGAATACGGGGCACAGGATATTCCTGCGAACGATCTTAAGGATTGCCTTTACTGGCGGCATCGCGAAGCGCGACTACTGCAAGGCATGGCCTATTTCAGACGGTGTTATCTTCCTCATCAGGCTCCATTCCTTTTCGACAGAACGCTGGCGGTCATTCAAAAGATCCCGGGCGAGCTGCGGATCAAGAAACGTCTTTTCATGAAGATGTGTGAAACGAAATTTCCAGAACTTTTTTGCGATAAGACCGCAATCCTTCCTTATTCTTCGGACACCAACAACTTTTCGGTGCTTTATGGCAATGAGCGTTTTAAGGAATTCATTAGGGAAAACCTTCTTGGGGGCCCCAAAATCTTCAGGGACGCATTTGATAGCTGTGCGCTTGAAAGCTGGATCAAAACGGTTTTGGCTGGTGGCGGTTCGGATGAAAAAATGCTTAAAGTCAAATATGACATCACAGGTACCCTGAACCGCTTTCTGACCCCGATGATGAAAGGTTATCTCAAGGCGCTTCTTGTGCGTTGGCGAGCCCCGAAATTCCCCGTGCTCGGAGTCAATTACCTCTTCCGTTTGCTGGCCCTCTCCCTTGCGTTAGCTGAATACGAGGAAAACTAATAGGCAGGGATCATTTGGAACTTTACCTAGCTCTAATGTCATTTAATGTGTGTAACACAACTTATGCTTATTTTCCGTCCGTTGTAATAGTCAGATTTTAAGAATTCTCCTCTGACACCCATTCTCTTAGGCCCTTGATCCCGCTAGGCCCCCATTCGGACGCTGCTGAAAAAAATATTTCAAGTATAAAAATGTTCGTTTGGTGTGAATGCCCATGTCGTAAGTGGACCTCCCATGAGGGGGATGCGCGGCCCCGCTTATGCGGTAAAAGGCCTAAGGCCTTACCAGCCGTTTAAAGCACTCCCCCTCAAAATTTTGGAGGAAAACAATGAACGAAAAA
>CAZPCF010000160.1:0-3837 GCA_964585045.1 uncultured bacterium | reverse complement strand
CATGAGGGGCTATCTACCATATAGAAGGGAGCTATCCGTGAAATGAATAAGCAAGACGGTATCTCGAGGTGTGAAGTCTCGGGGAAGTTGCTGGATGTGAAAGAATTATCTCAACGCCTTGGGGTTAAGGTTAAGACCGTGTATTGCTGGGTCCATGCTCGGCATATACCCTATGTCAAGGTGGGGCGCTTGGTAAAATTTGATCCTCTGGATATCTCCCAATGGGTGGAAAGCAGAAAAGTCAGGCTAGTTAAGCGTTGACAAGGTTTAACAATGTTGATAACCTATTTCTGGTTCCTGGAACGATATGGAAAAAAATAAGCGATACTATCTTGATGAGGTCGTAAAAATGCTCGGGATACCGCGGAGCTCCTATTACAACTGGGAGCGTGCGGGGAAGATCCCTTTGCCGAAGCGTGACCCTATGAGTAATTATCGTTATTGGACTGAAGAGGGTCTTAGGGAGCTTAAGAAGATAACGGGGAGAGGTTGAAATGGGCGTTTTTCAAAAAAAATGCGGGGCTTGTGACTGGTGCCAGGAGGGTCGCGTCAAGTGTAAGGCGGGGGCTTGGTATGTGGATTATTACGTTAACGGACGCCGCCATCGCGAAACCGCTCCCAATAAGGCGATGGCGGAGGATCTTTTAAGCAAGCGCAAGATACAGATCAAAGAGAACAAGTATTTCGATATTAAGAAGGAATCCCGTCTTACTTTTCGCGAGCTTGGCGAAAAGCATCTCAAACATTGCGAGCTTACCGGCAAAAAGTCGTGGAAAAGCACTGATGCGGGCAACATGGAACACCTGATCGGCTATTTCGGGGATATGCTTGTCAGCGAGATAAGCTCTGAGGATGTTGAGGCCTATAAGCAAAAGCGTCTTGGTGAAGTGAGGATATCACCTAAAAAGAAAATCGAAATGCGCGTGAAACCCGCCACGATCAATCATGAACTTTCTTGCATGCGGACTGCGATCAATAAAGCGATTTATGAGTGGCGTGATCCCGAAAATAAACGTCTTCCTTTATTTGCCGGCCCTAACCCCGCAACAAGGTTTAAGCGGCTCAGAGAAGTTTCAAGGGATCGTTTCTTGACCAAGGGTGAATTGATAAAGCTTCTCGATGTAAGCAGTCCGGAGCTTCGCAACTATATCCTCATTGCGGTAAATACGGGCATGCGAAAAGGGGAAATGCAGGGTATGACCCCTGAGACTGTGAAGCTTGATATGAATTACATTTTCCTTTCCGAAACGAAGAACGGGGAAACGCGGTATGTTCCGACGAATGAAACCGTAAAGTCGATTCTCCGGGGCCCCTTTGATTTTTCGTACAATCCGCGGAAGGCTTTTGCGACAGCGCTTGGCCGCGCCCAGATAAAGGGCCTGCATTTCCATGACCTCAGGCATACCTTCGCAAGTTATTTGGCGCATCTTGGAGTCGATCTTTATACGATCTCTGTACTGCTTGGACATAAGACCAAAGGTGGGATATACTCCATCACCGCCCGCTATACACACTTGCAGCAGGATAATCTTTTAGCGGCGGTCAGGAAGTTAGATCTTTATTTAAGCGATGTTATGCCTAGCTCCAAGGGCGACGCAACTGGGGGGAGATTTATGACGAAGGAGCCTGAGACCGTTTGGGCCGTCAAATACCGTCAATTACCCTCTAGGATGGACACTTTTTGGACACCAACGAAAATTTCAAAATCATAAGTTGTTACAACGCCACGGGATATAGCGGTAGAGCACCTGCCTTCTAAGCAGGGGGTCCCGCGTTCGAATCGCGGCAGGCGCGTTTTTTTTGAAGAGGGAGATCGGAAATGAAAAAAGTGATTCTGGGGGCGGTGGTGCTTTTGTGGCTAGCGCCGGCAACACTTCAAGCCGGGTGGTGGGGATGGGGCAACAAGGATAAGGAAGAAAAAAAAGCACCCCAAACGGAGCAAAAACAAGAGAACAAGGAGTTCCGGAAAACTTTAAAGGAAAAGACACCGGAAGAGAAAGAGGCTGCGATCCAGCAGCATCGCGAGGCCCGGCTTGCGGAGAACAAAGCCTTTCAACAAGCTACGCATGACAAGCAAATGGCCGAATTCGAAGCGAAGTTGGCGAAGAACACAAAGCTGACCGAAGCCCAGAAAAGCGAGATCCTTGCCGCCCGGGAGAAGCAGTATGAGAAAAATACGGCTTTCGGAGACCAGCGGCGCAGTGAGAATAACACTTTTTTTCAGAATTTCGCCAATGATCCAAGCATGACTGAAGATCAGAAACGGGAAGCCATCCGGGCACATTTCCAGTCCCAGAAGTCTGCTGACCAAGCATTCCGGCAACAACAGAAAGCCGAGAACAAGGCCGAGCGCGAGAAGATCCGTTCCGATTCAGAAAATAACGTGGCTTAGTAGGACTTTTTTTAAATAAATTCAGGGGGCGGGCAAAAGGGGACAGGCAGTCACTTAATGCCCGTCCCCTTTTGTTCGATAGGGGCTAATCAGGATGAATGAAAAAAAGATCAGGGTGGGGATCGTTTCGCTCGGTTGTCCCAAGACGCTCGTGGATAGCGAGGTCATTCTGGGGAAGGTCCAGGGCGCCCGTTATTCGATCACGCAGGACATCACAAAGAGCGATGTGGTGCTGTTGAATACCTGCGGGTTCATCCAGGACGCCAAAGAAGAATCGATCGACGCGATCCTCAAACTGCTCGAGCTGAAGAAAGAAAAGAAACTTCTCGCGGTGGTCGTGGCGGGATGCCTGGTCCAGCGGTATGCGGAAGAACTCCAAAAAGAATTCCCCGAAGTGGACGCCTTTATCGGTTCCGGCGATTACATGCGGATCGCGGAAGCCCTGAAGAAGGTGACGGACGGAGAGAAATTTTCCAGTGTCCACAAGGCCGGTTATCTTGCCGATGCCGATGAAACACGCATCTCCCTGACGCCCAAACATTTCCGCTATCTGAAGATCTCCGAGGGATGCGACCACGCGTGCTCTTTTTGCGTGATCCCGAAGCTTCGCGGGCGCTACCGTTCCCGCCACATCGCGGATCTTGTCCGGGAAGCGAAACAACTGGTTGACGAGGGTGCCAAGGAGCTTGTGGTGATCGGTCAGGACATCACGAGATTTGGATGCGACTACGCCGGCAAGTCACTTTTGCCGCAACTTCTGGAGGCGTTAGGGACTGTCCGGGACCTCAAATGGATACGTCTTCTTTATACTTATCCCTCGACCTTGACCGATGAGATGATCCGGGCCGTTGCCGCGTCCAAAAAGATCTGTCGCTACATAGACTTACCGCTTCAGCATATTAATGATAAAATACTTAAAAGCATGCGGCGGGGGACCACGAAAAAGCAGATCGTGGAACTGATCCAAAAATTGCGGGCCATGATCCCCGGAGTGGTGATCCGGACGGGTTTTATCGTGGGGTTCCCGGGCGAGACGGACGAGGATTTCGAGGAGCTTCTGGCGTTCATGCGCGAGACGAAATTCGAGCGTCTCGGCATCTTCCGTTATTCCCAGGAAGAAGGCTCTCCGGCGGCCGAGTTGCCCGATCAGGTGCCTGAAAAGATCAAAGAAGAACGCTACCACCGGGCCATGCGGTTGCAGCAGGAGATCGCGCGGGAAGTCAATCGCCGTTACCTGGGCCAGGAGCTCCGGGTATTGGTCGAAACGCAGGACGAGAAGGATCCGGGCCTGTGGACCGGGCGCTCCTTTATGGACGCGCCGGAAGTGGATGGCAGTGTTCTCATTCGGACGCAAAAAGAAATAACGGCCGGAAAATTTTACACAGTCAAGATCACGGACACTCAAGACTATGACCTCGTGGGCCAAATATAAATACTCCTTCCTG
>CAZPCF010000159.1:0-4922 GCA_964585045.1 uncultured bacterium | reverse complement strand
CCCGCGGGTGTCCCCAGCGCTGCACGTTCTGTTTCAACCATACTTTCAATCAGTCCCGCTGGCGGGCCTTTTCACCGGAAAGAGTCATGGAAGATATCAGGCGCATTCAAAAAGAGCATCCCGATGTCGCGCATTTTGAATTCTGGGATGATGATTTTTTTGTGAATCTGAAGCGCTCCAAAGAGATCGCGGAAGGGATCGCGAAACTGGACCCGCCCATTACCTGGTCGGTGCTCGGCGCCCATGTCCGCGAGGTCACGCTTATGGACGATGCCTATCTTCAGGCCCTGAAAGACAGCCGCCTGAAAGGGATCATTGTGGGCGTCGAATCCGGGTCCCAAAAAATGATCGACATCATCCAGAAAAACTATAAGCTGCCGGAGCTTTTTGATGTCAATCAACGGCTCGGACGGTTTCATATCATCCCGACTTACAGTTTTATCAGCGGGATCCCGGGCGAAGACGATGAGGACATCAAGCAAAGCATCGCGGCGATGTTCCGGCTGAAAAGAGAAAATCCCGAAGCCGTGGTCGGCAATATCAAGCCTTTTGTGTGTTATCCGGGGACCGCGCTGTACGCGAAAATGACCCGACAGGGGTTCCGGCCGCCCCAAAAACTGGAAGACTGGATCGATTACGTGTGGGGGAATTACCTGAACCTTGATGTTCCCTGGGTTTCGAAAAAAAGGCGCCGCTTTCTCTGCTGGCTGTATTACTATACGGTGCTCATGAACCCGACCTATATTTTCATCCGCTCAAAGATGTTCACCTTTGTCGCGCAGCTTTTGGAGCCCATTGCGAATTGGCGGGTTAAGAATTTCCGGTTCCAGTTTCCCGTGGAAGCGTGGCTCATGTATCTGTTCCAACGCTTTATTCTGTGAGAAATTTAAATGTTTTCTGAATCGTCGAAACTGAAAATACTGATCGTTTCGCCACCGTACCGGCTTTCGGCCGTCTGCCTGCCGTTGGGGCTCGCCTATATAGCCTCCGTTTTAAGAAAAGCGGGCTATCCCGTCGAAGTGATCGACATGGACGTCAAGAACCACTCTCCGGAAGATTACAAAAAGATCCTTCAGGAAAAACAGTTCGATGTCTTGTGCCTTGGAGGGATGATCACAGCGTGGAATTTCTTCAAATTCACCTGTGATTATGTCAAAAAAATAAAACCCCAGGTCAAGATTGTTATAGGCGGCGGGGTCATTACCGCGACTCCCTGTTCTTTTTTAAGCGTCTCTCCGGCCGACGTTGGCGTGATCGGGGAAGGGGAAGACCGGATCCTTGAACTGGTTGCGGCTTTTGAGAATGGCCGCCCCTTAAGTAAGATCGGAAGTATTGTTTACCGGGATGGGGGTGAGATCAAGCAAACTTTGCCGGGAGCAGCGATCGAAGATCTGGACCGGATCCCTTTTCCCGCTTGGGATCTTTTTGATGTCGAAAACAGCTATGCCCGGTATCCTTCCCACAATTCCCTGCTGAAAGCAAAACGACAGATGGCGATCGCCACGAGCCGGGGATGCCCCTATCAATGCACGTTTTGTTACACCGAAAAGAAAGTGCGTTACCGGAGCGTTGAAAATGTGCTGGCCGAAATGGAAGAACTGAAGAAACATTATGGAATCACCCATTTCAGCCTTGTTGATGACCTATTCGTCACACAGCGGAAGCGAGTGGTGCATTTCTGTGAGGAATTGATCCGCCGGAAGATGAATGTCACCTGGAGCGCCGCGGGAAGGTGTAATTTGGCGGATTATGACCTTTACAAGCTGATGAAAACGGCAGGCTGTTATGAGTTGGGTTTGGGGATCGAGTCCGGAAGCGCTACGATCTTGAACTCGATAAAAAAGAAGCAGACCCCCGAGCAGGTCGTCAATGCGATTAAAATGGTCCAAAAGGCCGGTATTGTCCCCGGAGGGACGTTTATTCTGGGGCTTCCTGCGGAAACCCCAGAAACCGTCCGTGAGACAGTGGAAGTCTATAAAACCATCAATTCTTACCGGACACTCATCAACCAATTCTTCTTTGCGACGCCTTATCCGGGGACCGAACTTTATGAAGTCGTCAGAAAAAAAGGTCGGATCCCCGATGAGATCGCCTTTTTTGAAAGACTATCCCAAAAAGGCGATGCCGTGGATTTTGTCATTAACTGTACGGACGCCTTTACCGATAATGAATTGGTCCGGACCAAAGCGGCTGTCGAAAAAGAGGTCTTTCGTGATTTCATGGATAAGCACCCTTGTTTCACTTTCTCCCAATGGTTGATCCGGAAAACACCTTGGGGCAAACTCAAGGTCATTTTGTTGCGGATCAAGATGCGTGGTTTGAAAGAGGCTATTCATTTCCTTGGGATCAAGCTAAAAGTAAAACAAGGTAAGATCTCAGATCCCTTCGCGAGGTATTGGGCCAAGGTTCACTCCGCGGTTTAGATTAAAAGGGCAACGATCATGAAAACATCGTTTTTGCAGTATCTGCTGTGTCCGGATTGTCATGGTGTGGATCTTAGAACGAACATATTTAAAGGCGTGGAGCAGAAGATAGAAAGCGGCCTGATCCTGTGTAACTCCTGCCGCTCGTGGTATCCAATTGTCGATTCCATCCCGGTTGTTTCGACCACGCCGGTCATTGTAAACAAGTGGAAGCAGGAGATCCAAAAAAAATGGTCTAATGCTTTTGATTTTTCAGGTTTCAAGGATGCTTCCGCATCGTTGCAATCCGATGCTGCTTCGTCCGCGCAGCAAGAACAGATCGAGTTTTACGACCGTGAGGCAGGCCGCTACGATTCGGAGATCACGGACACGGTCTTTTGGCGTTCGTTTGCCAAACATACTACCCACAAATGGGCCTCCACTGAAAAGGCCAGGACCGGTTTGGTCCTGGAAGTCGGGTGCGGCACAGGCGCCTCGACTGTGGCACTTGCCAGGTCCGGGTGCAGGGTCGTCGCGCTTGACATCTGCCTTTCTGCCGCAAAAGTGGCCCGGGACAAGATCCGGGGCCTCAACCTCACCCACGCCGTGGATTTTATTGTTTCAGAGGCAGAGGCGCTTCCTTTCCGCCCAGGGCTGTTCCAAAATTGCATCTTTAGCGGCGTGTTGCATCATGTTGCAAGCCCTATTCAGGTGCTCAAGCAGATATCGATGGCCCTGAGCAACGGAGGGACTCTCTACGGCCATGAAAATAATGATTCGGCGTTCCGTTTTTTCTTTGACCTTCTCGTGAAAATGAAACGCTTGTGGCACGAAGAGGCGGGGACGCATCCGCTGATGAAATCGCGGGAGGTCAAGGACTGGGGGCGACAGGCCGGGCTAAGCATCGGGGCTCAAAGCGTTGTTTTTTTGCCGCCTCATTTTTTGAATCTTTTCCCCCAGCCCATTGCGGAGAATATTCTACTTTTTACCGACCGCGTTCTCGGCTGGGTCCCCTGGATCAAAGATCAGGGCGGGCTTCTCATCATTTCGGGCACGAAAATACCAAGGGGGGTGAAGTCATGATCCTTTGGAACGCTTTTTATGAATATTTCATCCACAAGGGCGGTAATCCCAAATATATCACCCTGGGGATCCTCGTCGGTCTGTTCGTGTTTCAAAAGTTCGGCGTCTGGGAATGGTGCCGTGTCCGGCTGTCCCATATTCCGGTGAAGCGCTGGATGTTGCTGATTCTGGTTCTTGGATTTTTGCTTCGCCTTGCGTGGATCTTATGGTCGCCCTACAGGCCTCCCGCGGCCGGCACGGAAGACTACATTATGATCCGCCACGGCCAGGAATTGGCGGATGGCCGGGGATATGTCACAACCGAAGGCGCGCCGAGCGCGGACCGCCCCGTGGGTTATGCGCTGCTCCTATCCGTCATTTTTAAGTTTTTCGGAGTCGATCTGGGCATTGTTGCCCTGGTCAACATCCTTTGCAGCCTTGTCAGCGTGTGGATCGTTTACCGGCTCGGCACTCAGATCAAAAACGAATTTGTTGGTTTAGGGGCCGCTCTTTTGCTCGCGATCGATCCGACGTCCATCTTTGCATCCCCGATCGTTCTGGAAGAGCACGTTTTTATTCCGATGTGGCTGATGGGGGTCTCACTCTTGATCGCGGACTACCAGAAGGCTGACTGGAAAAAAGTCGTTCTGTCAGGACTTCTTTTCGGGGTTGCCGCGCACTTCCGGACTTTTTCTTTCGCGATGGGCCTTGTCGCTTTTTTTATGTGGGCCTTCATAAAACGCAATCTAGGGCAGGCGGTTCTTCGGCTCCTCGTGATCCAGGCCTTGATCATCGCGATCGCCATGCCCTGGGCGATCCGTAACAAGCAGAAACTCGGAGAGCCTATTCTCTATACCACGTGGATCGGAGCCGCGCTTTATTTTTCCAACAACCCTGTGAGCGATGTCCGCTATCCCATCAATCCTTCGCTCGAGCAGGGTGGGGATCCGGCTTTTTCAAAGGCCAGGACTGAGATCGAAAGAAATCGTGCCGGGAAAAGCGCCGCGCTGAAATGGATCAAGAATAATCCCGGCATCTTTTTACAAAAAGCGATCGGACGAACGATCTTCATGCTGGGTTTCACCCGGGAGGGATGGACCCTTACCGACAACTTCAATACCCTCAAAAAGGATCGCATCCGGCCTCCGGACAAACTGATCAAGGTGCTCAATCGGGCAGATAACGATTATTACGCCGTTGTTTTCCTGCTCGCCCTTTTTGGAGTGATCGTGTTTTTTTTTCCCGGGGAACGGCACAAGCGCAAGCCGGGGATCGGGTTCATCCTTTTGACCTTGATGTATTATCTTTCGATCATCGCGCTCACGATGGGGCAGCGGAAATACCGGTTTGTGATCGAACCTTTTTTCTGTATACTTGCGGCCTACGGTGTCTCATTTTTCATCAAACCAGCGGCCCCGGCCAGGCTGGAAAATCTACCGGAGCAAACCCATGGATGAT
>CAZPCF010000158.1:0-4933 GCA_964585045.1 uncultured bacterium | reverse complement strand
AAAGCGGGATCCGTGCGACGCGGGACGCAGTCAAAAGAAATACCGCGTGGATCAGGACCAGAACAACACCAGCCACGATCAAAAGTGGCGCAGACAGGATCCCCGAAAGATCCGCCCGCACACCGATCGAAGTAAGCACGAGGAACAGGAGAAGATATCCTATTTGCGAACTGCCATGGAACTCGAGCTTCCGGAGTGAAGTGAACGAAAGCAAGATACCAAAAGTCGTGGCGAGAATGATCGCCCAGGCGAAAGAGCCGTTCCCTACGATGCCTGCCAGCCCACTCGAGATCCACGCACCACCGAACGCCACGGCAAGAGCGAGCGGGAGATACTGAAAGCTGAATTTTTTTGTACGTGCGTCATCAAAAGCGGCCTTCCGGGCCAGTTCTTCGACGACACGAAGATCGGAGTTGTTCCATTTATCATAAGTCTTTTGAAAACCCCCGAGGAGGATCAAGAGTCCCATCCAGGAATACGCTACGACCGTATCCACCACGATCATCGGGAAAAAAACACCGTCCGGCGTGCGGATCGCTTCTTTTACCGCGATCATGTTGGCGCTCCCGCCCATCCAGGAGGCCGAAAGCGCTCCGAACCCCGACCATGCATCCGCAGGCAGCCAAGGTTTAAAAAGCATCACCACAAGCGGTGCGCCCACCATGATCCCGGCGCTCCCGGCGAACATCATGAGAAGCGCAGGCCGGCCGAGTTTTAGAATAGCTTTCATATCCGTTGAGATCAAAAGGAGGATCAACCCCGCGGGAAGGACCGCACTCGTGATCTTTGGATAGATCGCATGCTGCTGAGGAAGGATCCCGAGCCCGGAAACGATCATGGGGAGAAAATAGATCCAGAAAAGCGGCGGCGGGAATTTAAAGAATTTCCGGGTCTGCGGGTTTTCGGAAAAGTAGAGAACGAGCCCTTCTACTAAGAGCAGTGTTGAAACAATGCCGACGGGATTTGTCACCACAGGACCGATCACACTGCGTCAGTGTGATGGAACTCACACTGACACAGTGTCCGTTGGAGAGGTACAACACCGATCCCGGCCTTCACTTTTCGAAGATCATAAACGCCTGAGCGCGTCACAAAATTGCCCCGCGTCACATTCTCAGCCATGAAAAATGGAGCGTCCAGATCCACAAAATCAAAACCCCCGAGCCCTGCCGCAAGGTGCGCGGCCGCGGTAACCGCCAATGGCGTTTCCATCATTGTCCCGATCATAAGCTTAATGCCGTTCCGTTTTGCAAGACGCGCGATCTCATACGCCTCCAGGATGCCTGTTTTCATGAATTTTATATTGATCGCACCGGCAGCTTTTGTTTTTATGAGCCGCCTGGCATCTGGAAGCGACGAAACGCTTTCATCTGCGCAAACAAGCACTTTGCCTTCACGCGTCACTTTCGCGAGCCCTTCCCAATCCTCTTTCGGCACCGGCTGCTCGACAAGCGCGGGTTTAATTTTGAGCCATGCCAATTCTTTCAGGAATTTGAGCGTTTGCGCAGCCGTAAATCCCTGATTCGCGTCAAGAAAAACCGGACATTTCCCGGCGATCCGAGCCACCGCTGCGACGCGTTTGAGGTCCCTGTCGAAATCCCGGCCGATCTTCACTTTAAAAGAGCGTATGCCACGTTGCAGGATTTCACGCGCTGCGGTCCCGGCTTCGGGAACGTCTCCAAGCACTACGGTCATGTCGGTCGTGAGCACGCGTGGACGGATCCCGAAAGCCCGCCAGAGCGGTATCTTTTTTTCACGCGTCGCCGCGTCCAGAAGCGCCATTTCCAATCCCGCCAGGGCACACTTGTTCTTTGCGAATTTTCCCTTAAATTCTTCCGCGATCCCGGGAAATTCCCCAAGCTCCGAGCCGATGACCGCTCGGGCCGCTGCCTTAAGATTTTTTAGCGTTTCTTGAACGGTCTCGCCGGTGATATGCGTCGCGACCGCCGCCTCGCCAAATCCGGGCGTCCCTTCAGAAAGTTCTATCGAAAAAAGAACGTTCTCAAGCAGGTCGTGCTGTCCCTTGGCTGTGCTGAACGGGCGCCCGAGTTTTGCACGCCAGATCCTCGCGCCGGCCTTCCTGATCACGCTTTTTTCCATCAAAGGTCCCCGAATTAAGTGACCCCTCGGGGTGCTTTCCCCGAGGAAGTCATCCTGAGCGAAGCGCCGCAGGTGCGAAGCCGAGAGATCCCATTCATGAGACCCCTCGATTCAGCCCTATACAACAGGGCTCCGCCTCGAGTGAGTGGGGCGGGAAAATTCCTCGCCCCCCAATTAAGTGTTTGGTTGTGCCAGGTTTTTTACATTATACTGTTTTCCCGGTCGCAAAAAACACTTAAAGCGAAAACGAGAACGGCATGATCCAGTTCAGATCGATCAAAGTTCAGTTGAATTTATTCCTCGCCCTATTTGCCGTTTTTCTGTTCCTGAAAGAGCCCCGTTTCGCCCTCCTCGCCGGATTTTTCTGGGCCGTTCTTTTTTCCGTCTTGATCGAAGCGGCCGTTCTCCTCTTCAAGACCCGGAAATTCCAGATCACCGATAGCGCCCTCACCTCCGGATTTATCATCGGGTATGTCCTCGCCGCGGGATCGCCTTGGTGGATGTTCCTGGCCGTTGCAGCCTTTACCGTCGGATTAAAACGTCTCCTGCGATTTCGAGGAAAGAACTTGCTGAATCCCGCCGCGTTGGGCATCTTTCTTGCTGTCCTTTTACTCAAAGGCACGACGGAATGGAAAGGGGCTTATGAATGGTACATTCTTATCCCGGCCGGCCTCTACATCGTGAATAAGATCAAAAAAATGGAGCTCGTTGGAGGCTATTTTGCGATGTCGCTCCTGCTTTTTATCCCGCAAGCGCTGGCGCATGGCTCTTCTTTGTGGGATATCCCCGGGTATTTCAATTATTTCTTTATCTTTATCATGTTGATCGAACCCAAAACGACACCTCCCACACGCTGGCCTAAAGTCGTTTTCGGCGCCGGGGTCGCGCTTCTGGTTTTCTTTCTGACGGAGTGGGGTTTCCGATACGAACCCGAACTTTTCGCCCTATTGGCCTTAAACGCTCTCGTTCCTTTTCTCAACAGGATCCCGAATCTGAAACTTCCCAGCCCGAAACAACCTCTCACAAAGGAACTCCCATGAAAAAAACAATTCTGATGCTTTGCGGTCTTCTTTTCACAAGCACTTTGGCCTTTGCGCATCCGCCTTCCGATATCAAGATCCAATTCGACGATAAAACGAAAACTCTGACCGTGGTCATCCAACATCGCGTCAGCAATCCCCAAAGCCATTACATCAATAAAGTCGACATCGGATTGAACGGAAAAGAGATCCAGATGCTGCCTTTTACAAGCCAGGATAATAATGCCACCCAAACTGTGAAAATCACGGTTCTCGAGGCAAAAAAGGGCGACACCCTGAGCGTGGAGGGGTATTGCAACCTGAGTGGAAAATTAGAAAAAGAGATCAAAGTCGCTTAACCATGAAGAAAAGTCCTTCTTTGAAGGGTAATGCTGTCATTGGGCAATCCGGCGGGTGCACGGCCGTGATCAATCAAAGTCTCGCGGGCGTCGTGGGAGCGGCACGAACTTGCCCTGCGATCACGGGCATCTTGGGTTCCCGGAACGGAATCGAAGGCATTCTGAACGGTTCTTTCGTGAATCTCAAAACAAAGCCGTCAAAGTTGATCCGTGCGATCGCCCAATCCCCTTCCGCCGCGCTCGGTTCTTCCCGTTACAAGCTCAAGCCCGAAGACGGCCGGAAGATCATTGCCAGCCTCCGCAAATATAATATCCGTTATGTATTCCTGATCGGAGGGAATGATACGGCCAATACCAGCCTTCAGATCGTAAGAGCCGCGGAAAAAGCCCGCTACGAGGTCCGGGTCATCCATATTCCGAAGACCATTGATAACGACCTCATGGAAACCGACCATTGCCCGGGTTACGGCTCCGTCGCTCGCTTCGCGGCCATCACGACACAAGAAGCAGCGCTGGACACCCGGGCCATGAAAAATGTCGATCCCGTAAAGATCATCGAGCTCATGGGAAGGAATTCCGGCTGGATCGTCGCGGCCTCAGCGCTTCTCAAAAAATCGCCCGAGGACGCTCCTCATCTCCTGCTCATCCCGGAAGTCCCGTTCGACGAAACATCTTTCATTAAAAGAACCGAGGCCATTCTTCGATCCGTAGGCTATTGCATCATTGTGATCTCCGAAACGATCCGCGACCACGGCGGGAACCGCGTCGGTTGCAAGACCGAGGGGATCACGGCCGATCCGTTCGGCCACAAATATGTTGAAGGCACGGCCGCGCGGCTTGCCGCGATCCTTGAAAAAAACCTGGGCGTCCGCGCCCGTTTCGACAAACCCGGAACGATCCAACGCATGTCGATGGCTTACATCTCCCGGACCGATCAAAGGGAAGCCTATCAGGCGGGCGTTCACGCGGTGAAATGGGCGCTCGGGGGGATGACCCGTGTTATGGTGGGATTTGAAAGAAAACCGAAAAAGGGGTACGCCATCCGTTACAAGCCGGTGCCACTTGAAAGGATCCCGAACCATGAGCGGGACCTCCCCGTGGGATTTTTTGACAAGAAAAAAGGAATGATCACACCGGCCTTCGTAGAATACGCCCTACCGCTTCTCGGCAAGAACCTTCCGACGTTCCCTTCGCTGTAAAGACGTACGGCGGAAGGCGTACCGCGAAAAACTCTATTCGCCGTACTCCGTACACCTTACGCCTTACCAAGCTTGTCACACCGGAGAATCCAGAAGAACGATATGTGGATTTTTCTCCTGAAAATTCTTGAGAAGCCATTCGCTTAAGAAAAGAAGCACCCGCCGGCCCCGTTCATCCCGGGCCAGAGCGACCCCGTAAGAGAGTATCTCCCCAAGATCCGCGCCACCCAGCGCGCTCTCCGCCCACCTTAAGATC
>CAZPCF010000157.1:0-4982 GCA_964585045.1 uncultured bacterium | reverse complement strand
TCTGGTCTGTGGTCCTCACAGAGTTTTGTAACCGTGCAACAAGACTCGGAATAGCTACACGGTCCTTTTCCGCAAGGAGTTGGCGCCACTGGGCGCGATTGAGCTCAAGATGAAGAAGTTTACGCAAAAGCTCACCATCCCTGTAAAGGGCGAGGAGTGCCTTCTGCTGAGGCTCCTTAGCTAAGGTATCGAGCATCTGCGTAAAAAGGTATTCAATCTCCTCGAAAAGGACCTTGGGATCCAGTTCCGAACGGAGAGTGACGTAACCGGCATAAAGACTGAACGCGGGATAATCGCTGAATTTAAAACCCTTGGACCCGGCTTCGGCTGCAAGGCGTTCCAGCACCTCACGGGGCGAAACTTCCGTGGCAGACTTCCCTACAGCAATGCTGCCTTCAGTAAAATTTTCAAGCGTGGCAATGAGTTCTCTGGAGACGTCCTTCGTGCGGAGCATCTTAATAAGCGCGGCCTGTTCTTCCTGACCCTTCGCTTTATTCATATCTTTTTCCAACTGTTGGATGACAAGGAGACGGGAGATCTGCGGCCAGCCGACCTGCGCAAAAAGACTTTCGATGTCGACATTCAAAACCTTCTTAGACTTTTTTGCGAGGCTTTTGACAAAAGGCATGAAATCGCGTCGCCCCTGCTCGAAGCGTTTCCAGTCGGCGATCAGTTCGCGAGTCTCGGGGGTGAAGGTTTTGGAAGCAACGCGGTCAAGCTTAACATCGAATCCTTTGAAAAAACGGGCGACATCGGTCTCGGCACCAAAAACTTTCTTGAGGGCGTCATAATTCGCTTTATAAAGTGACGCCTGTTCGATGCCGAGCGCCTCCACGACGTTATTCGTACGGCGTACGGCGTACTGCGTACTGCGTTCGGCGTCTTTTGATTTTTCGCCGTACTCCGTACTGCGTACTCCTTGCTCAGTTCCTTGTTCCATAAGGAACAGTTCCGCACCGGTAAGTTCGCCCTGCTTGGCGAGATCATCGCAAAGCTTGAGGTTGCGATCCTGGTCCGGAAAAAGCCGGAGATAATCGGGATCCAGTTTCTCCGAAGCGCCTTCCACAAAGATGGTCTTGAAACCGTATTTCTTGTTCATATAGCCCAAAAGCTCTTTGATCCTCATCTGTGCCTGGTAATTGGCGTGGGCGTTCTGGATATGAAGAATGAATTGCGGATTAGCGCCGGCGGGTGCCTCATAAAGAGCGTCCACGGTGCCGAGTTCCGCGGGGATATCAATACTTAGATAAGCGGGCAATTCTCTTTGGCCGGCCATGTCGATGCTGGCGCCGGGTGCGCCCCAAACGCTTTGCGTCGTGAGAAAGCAAACTAAAGTGATCGCAGCGACCACTTTCAGCCTCTTTTTCATCCGAAAGCCTCCTTTGAAATTTATTTAATTAATGCTTTTTAAACGAATAAGAAAACTTAATCAAATGTAACACATAGCTCTAAAATTTCAAGGGTTAACCCGAAAAACACATGCCGTGCTCAAAGACCTCAACAACCTCTATAACCCGCTCATCTGCAACATGATAGGACGTTTTCATCGATCAGGCCTATCTGTTTTCCTGAAATTCGATCCCAAAACCGAGCTGTTCCTTCCGAATCTCCTTTCGGCGTATCTTCCCCGCCACATGGTATTCCTCTGGGAAATTGGCGCTTGGGAATATATGGATATCGACCGGAAGATTTTCGATCGGCTCCATCGCAGTGATCTTCTTCGCAGACTCCAAGTTTAAATACTCAACGAAGAGGCCTCCTTGGCTGATATTCGTGACGATGGCTTTCGTCGTTACGATCTCGTTAAGCGGGCTCGTGATCCGGAGCTCCACAGGGATGGCGACATGCATGCGATGATTTCTCCGGCCATCCAGCTGAAAACCGAGCGACTCCTTCGGAGTTTTTGCCCCCTTATCCAGGTACCGCTTATCGGGATCCTTATCATAAAGGAACGGCCCAAAGCTTTCCGCCACCTCCTTCTCATCCGCACAGATATCCACCTTCCCCGAGAAGCAATTCTCCTCGAGAAAATGGGCCATATCGGGTGAGGCGCCGTAGAGGGCACTATGTTTGGGACGGATACAAACGGTCAAGAGCCTTCGGAGCTCGATCGTGTCCATGGGACCTGCCGCTTTGAAATTCAGGATGATCTGGTGAAAGTGGTGGCGCCGGATGTTCTTCTGGATCTTCCAGGCCACCTCTTGTACCGACTCAAATGTCGGATCGCCCTTGAGATCAAAAACGGCCACCCCTCCGATCTCACGTGTCGAATAATGGAACCTGCTCATAACATTCTCCGTTTTCTGGAGCGCTCCGTCCGCCGAAGTTCACGGTGAAGCTTCGGGGACATATAACCCGAAAGGATATCACCCTGATGAATAACGCAGAACGTGAGGAGTCCGCCCCGCCCGTTCATTTTTGAATTCCGAACCCCATATAGATCATGTGTCATTTTCTTATCTCCTTTTTTCAGTATTTATATCATTATAAAAAGTACTTCATTTGCCTCCTAAGAGAAACATAACCCGACAACGCTCTATTGTCAATACCTAGAATCAAAATAAGTTAACTTAGTAGTTGTTAACATAATATATAAATATATATAGCAATAGCTATCTTAATATGGCAAAAATTTGTCTAAAATGGGCCTTTGAGGGAAGTCTGGAGACAAACGATTATGCGTCTTCGAATGTCCCTGGGGGATCTTTTAAACGTTCCTGGAGTGTTTTTTCAAACCCTATGGGGTTTGGCGTGTAGTAATTTGCAGGCTTTTCTATATAGGATTGATCTATTTTTTGACCCGGATGATCATGTGGATAGATATACCCCTTGCCGTGCCCGAGGTCTTTGGCCCCCGCAGAGGCAGTGCTTCGAAGATGCTGCGGTACCTGCTCAGTCTTCTGGTTCTGGACATCTGCGGTCGCACGCTCAATGGCCATGTAGCTGGCATTGCTCTTGGGGGCAAGCGCGAGATATGTCACCACCTGGGCAAGAATGATACGCGCCTCCGGCATCCCGACGAATTCCACGGCCGTGAACCCGCTCGTCGCAAGTATCAGGGCCTGGGGGTCCGCATTCCCGATGTCCTCGCTTGCGAAGATCACAAGACGCCGCACGATGAACCGCGGGTCCTCCCCCGCGTAAAGCATCTTGGCAAGCCAATAGATCGCGGCATTCACATCCGACCCGCGCAGGCTTTTGATGAAAGCGCTGATCGTGTCGTAGTGAAAATCCTCATCCCAGTCATACTGAACGATCTTTTTCTGGCACGATTCCTCCGCGACGGATGCCGTGAAATGAATGAACCCTTTTTCGTCCGGAGACGTTGTCATCGCACCGACATCAAGCGCGTTCAGGGCGCGCCGCGCGTCGCCCGAAGCCTGCTTTGCGATGTGATCAAGAGCCGCCGGTTCGACCTCAAGTTTAAGGTCCCCGAGGCCGCGGTCTTTATCTCCCAAAGCGCGTTTCATGATACGGACCAAATGAGCTTCACCGAGAGGTTTGAGCTCGCAAACCATCGAGCGGGAAAGAAGCGGCCCGCGGATCGCGAACGACGGGTTCTGAGTCGTGGCGCCGATCAGGATAATGACGCCGGACTCCACATCGGGCATCAGGATGTCCTGTTGGGCTTTGTTAAAACGGTGGATCTCGTCAATGAAAAGGACGGTTTTGCGTTTGGAGTGACGCAGGAGCTTGCGGGCTTCCTCCTGGATCTTGCGCATCTCCGCGACATTGGAGAGGACCGCGTTGATCGAAACATAACGCGCCGCGGTCGTGCGGGCGATCACAAGCGCAAGCGTGGTCTTGCCGGTACCCGGAGGGCCATAAAGGATCAGCGAAGAAAGACGGTCGGATTCCAAGGTCCGGCGAAGGAGTTTTCCCGGCCCCAAAAGATGCTCCTGCCCAACGATATCCCCTAGAGTGGTTGGCCGCATCCTGACCGCGAGCGGCGCGCCGGGCGGCACCTGAAGAAAGTCCTCAACTTCGGACTGGGCAAACAACTCATCGGACTGATCTGTTTTTTTCATGGCCTAGAGGATAAAAGAACGAATATTTCTATACAGCGCAAAGGTCAACGCGCAACGCACAACGTAAAAAGCTCAAAAGAAATCCGTTGCGCGTTGTGCGTTGAGCGTTGTGCGAACGGGTTAAGATTGAAAAGAGGCTTGGTATTTCTGGACAAGCGTTTGAGCTATCCGATCGTGGAGCTCCTGGACTTCATCGGAAACAAGCGTTCGCTCTGCCGATTGATAGATGATCCGGAACGCGAGATTTTTGCAACCTTCGGGAACGCGTTTGCCACGAAAAAGATCGAACAAAACGACTTCGCGGATCAGTCCTTGTCCCAAAGCGCGTATCTCCCCCATCAGGTCCCCACTCTTCACGGAGTCCTTGACCACGATAGAAAGATCGCGTTCGATCGCAGGGTATTTCGGCCATTCCTTGAACGTGCGGACCTTCCGCGCGGGCGCAATAAGTTTTTCAAGGGAGATCTCCGCGTAATAGACCGGTTCTTTCAGATCCCATTTTTCAAGAAGCTCACCGGAAACCTGCCCCATGAAAGCAAGCGGCGTCTGCCACGTGCGGAGTTCTTCGGCTGTTCCTTCCGAAAAATAACTCTTCTGGACCTTCGCAACACAAAGATCCGTACATCCCGCATTTTTCAGGATCGCCTCGACATAACCCTTGAGATCATAGAACGTCACCCCTCGCGCCGTATCCAGCCATGTCTGGGCCGCCTTTTTCCCATGGAGGGCGATCGCGCAGACGCGCTCCTCCACCGGATGCTTGTGGGCGTCCGGCAGCGAATAAACATTCGCGATCTCAAAAACCGGGACCGAATCCGCGCCCGCGTTCACGTTCTTCTGGATCACGGCAAGAAGGCTTGTGACCATGGTCGGCCGCATCCAGTGCAGACCGTGCTGAAGAGGATTCACGATCTGGACGGCATGCTTGAGATCTTTGACGGGATCAAGCCCGTC
>CAZPCF010000156.1:0-5029 GCA_964585045.1 uncultured bacterium | reverse complement strand
TGAGAGTCACTCCGTGAGCAAGAAAAGCGCCGAAGCTCTGTCCCGCCGACCCCTCGAATTTGATCTTGATCGTATCTTCGGGTAATCCCTTCAGGCCATAGCGTTTTGCGATCTCATAGCTTAAGGTCGTTCCGACCGTGCGATTGCAATTCCGGATCTTCTGCTCGAAAACCATCGGCTGTTTGAATTCGAGGGCATTCTTGGCCTTTTTGATAAGGTCCGGATCCAACGATAGCGAAAAATCATGGGTGGGGACCGACACGCAACGGATCCCTCCGCCGTGGGGCACCTCAGGTACTGTAAGCACTTTTGAAAAATCAAGGCCCCGGGTCTTATAGTGGCTGATCGCTTCAAGAACCTCGAGTCGATCCACACGCCCCACCATATCCTCAAACTTCCTAAAACCCAGTTCCGCCATGATTTCACGGACTTCCTGAGCCATGAATTTCATAAAATTTATCAGGTGCTCCGGTTTTCCGGCGAAGCGTTTGCGCAATTCCGGGTTTTGGGTCGCTACCCCTACGGGGCAGGTATTCAAATGACACTTTCTCATCATGATGCATCCCAGAGTGACGACGGCCGTCGTCCCAAAACCAAATTCCTCGGCGCCGAGCATCGCGCCGATGATCACGTCACGGCCGGTCTTGAGCTGGCCGTCCACCTGAACACGGATCCGGTCGCGCAACTTGTTCATGACAAGCACCTGCTGCGCCTCGGCAAGCCCGATCTCCCACGGTGAACCCGCGTATTTGATCGAAGAAATGGGAGAGGCCCCCGTCCCCCCGTCATGACCGCTGATCAGGACCATGTCCGCTTTCCCTTTGGCAACCCCCGCAGCGACCGTGCCCACGCCCACTTCTGACACAAGCTTGACGGAGATACGCGCCTCGGGATTGGCATTCTTCAGGTCAAAAATGAGCTGGGCTAGATCCTCGATCGAATAAATATCATGATGAGGCGGCGGCGAAATGAGCATCACGCCGGGCGTTGAGTGGCGCACCCGCGCGATCAGTTCGTCCACTTTGTGACCCGGCAGCTGCCCGCCTTCCCCGGGTTTCGCGCCCTGCGCCATCTTGATCTGAAGTTCGCGGGAATGGGCCAGATAATCGATCGTCACCCCGAAACGTGCCGACGCGACTTGTTTGATCGCACTCTTACTGGAGTCCCCGTTGGGCAACGGTTCGTAACGGGCCTCATCCTCACCGCCCTCCCCCGAGTTACTTGAGGCGCCCAACCGGTTCATCGCAATGGCGATCGTTTCATGCGCTTCTTTACTGATGGAACCAAAAGACATGGCCGAAGTGACGAATCGTTTTACGAGACTCTCCACAGGCTCCACTTCATCAATGGGTACCGGTTGCCCTTTTTTAAACTTGAAAAGGCCGCGAAGCGTACACAGGTTCTTACTAATATCATTGACCTCGGACGTGTAGCGTTTGAAGATGCTGTAATCTCCCTCGCGGACCGCTTTCTGAAGATCGACGATCGCCTGAGGAGAGAACAGGTGCTTTTCCGCATTCAGCCGGTAGTGATAATTCCCTCCGGAATCCAAAGTTTCTGTATTTGACCGCGACTCTTGAAAAGCCGCAGTGAATCGATCGCGAGATTCTCGCTCCACAACATCCAAACCGATCCCGCGGACCCGGGAGGACGTCCCCGGAAAATAGCGCTCCACAAATTCATCGTTTAGTCCGACCGCCTCAAAGATCTGGGCACCGCGATAACTACGGATCGTGGAAATACCCATCTTCGACATCACCTTCAGAAGGCCCTTTTTAATGGCCGTGATATAGTTCTCGATGGCAGTCTCGAGCGTCATCGTAGCGGATAAATGCCCGCGACGTTTCAGGTCGGCCAAACTTTCGAAAACCAGATATGGATTGATCGCGTTCACGCCATAGCCCACCAGGCACGCGAAATGGTGCACCTCACGGGCCTCGCCGGTTTCCAGCACAAGCCCGCCCAGATAGCGTTTGCCCTTCTGGATCAAATACTGATGCACTGCAGAGCCGGCCAAAAGCGCCGGGATCGGCGCCTTCCCCGGTCCGACTTCCCGGTCGCTCATAATGACGAGCGAATATCCTTGATCGAGCTTTTGTTCTACGTTCACACAAAGCGCTTGCACCGCTTTTTCCAAACTGCCCACGGGCGCCGAAGCATCAAAAAGCATCGGGACCGTACAGACACGAAAACTGGACAGATTGGATGCCTTGAGGCGTTCGATATCATCGTTCGTGAGGATCGGATGCGACAATTTCAATTGGTGACAATGCTGAGGCGTCTCATCCAAAAGATTGCCCTGGTGTCCCACGAAGCTCATGAGTGACATCACGAGATTTTCGCGGTACGGATCGATCGGCGGATTGGTCACTTGCGCGAAGAGCTGTCTGAAATAATTGTAAAGGAGCTGGGAACGGTCCGAAAGAACAGCAAGCGCGGCGTCATTCCCCATGGAGCCTACGGGTTCCTGGGCGATCTCCGCCATAGGAAGAAGGATCATTTTTTCATCCTCAAGCGTGTAGCCGAAGATACGCTGGCGAAGTGCCAGTGTTTCCTGGTCGAAGTCCACGGGGCCGGGCACTTGAAGCAATCCTTTGAGTTCGATCCGGTTCTCTTCAAGCCACCGGCGATAGGGTTTATGCCGGGCGATCCCGGACTTGATCTCGTTATCCTTGATCACCCGCTTCGCGGCCGTATCCACTAGAAGCATCTTTCCGGGAGCCAGCATTCCTTTTTCAAGAATATCCGGAGGGTTCAGATCAAGCACTCCGACCTCAGAGGCCATGACCACAAGCCCGCTTTTCGTAATGACATAACGGGCAGGACGAAGACCATTCCGGTCCAGGATCGCGCCGACCTTCGCCCCGTCCGTGAACGCAATGGCCGCGGGACCGTCCCACGGCTCCATGATCGCGGCGTGATACTCAAAAAACGCCCGCTTCGCCTCACTGATATGGTATTTCACACCGAAGGCCTCGGGGACCATCATCATCATCGCGTGTTCCATGGAACGTCCGCCCAGGGTCAAGAGTTCAAAAACATTATCAAAGACGCCTGAATCGCTCAGGGAGGGATTGATGATCGGAAGAAGTTTTTTGATCTGGGCGCCGAAAAGATCCGAGGAGATCCGCACCTCACGGGCCATCATCTTGTTGATGTTACCGCGCAGGGTATTGATCTCTCCGTTATGGGCCACAAAATGGAAGGGGTGCGCCAGGGCCCAGGACGGGAACGTGTTCGTGGAATAACGTTGATGCACGACCGCGAGAGCGCTGACCAGGTCCGCGTCCGTGAGATCGATGAAGAAGTGGTCAAATTGTGGGGCCGCGAACATGCCTTTGTAGACAATCGTACGTGAAGAAAGGGACGGAATGTAGAAATCTTCCAGGGCCCAGCCCAACTTCACCGCCTCGTTCTCAAGGACCTTCCGGAGAATATAGAGGCGGCGTTCCAAGGCCAGTCCTTCGAGCCCGTCATAGGTCACAAAAACCTGCCAAACAGACGGCATCACTGCCCGCGCCATTTCTCCGAGACAGTCCGGATGGACCGGGACTTCACGCCACCCAAAGACTTTTCCGCCCTCACGGACGGTTTGATCGGCAATCATCTTCCGCGCACATTCGGAAATTTTTTCCTGCCTCGGGAGGAAAAGCATCCCCACGCCATACTTTCCTTCGGCCGGCAACGGGAATTTTAAGGTTTTGGAGAAAAACTTGTGCGGGATCTGAAGGATCATGCCAGCACCGTCCCCGGTCTTCAGGTCCCCTCCGACCGCGCCGCGATGGACAAGATTTTTAAGGATCTGAACTCCGTCACGGACGATCTGGTGCGTCCTGGTCCCGTCGATCTTGACGACAAAACCGACGCCGCACGCGTCATGCTCCATGCTTGGATAGTACAAACCTTGCTCTTTCATCGTTCTTCCCTTTTATGCTTTGACGCCATGATAGTCTTGGATCGGCCGGACATCCAGGGCATTATCCTTCGCGGCCCGAGCTCCGGATCTTGAACATTACCCAAAATAGCAAACGACTTTTTGAGAGAGGATGTCCGCGGCGATCTTAAGCTCGTTCTTTTTCACGTCGAACACCTTGACCACGTGCTCATATTTTTTGTATTCCGGCGCAAGTTTCTTAAGCGTTTTGGGGATCGCTTTAAAGAATTCCCGGTTCATCGACACTCCCGGATCCTCCGGAAAAAGAGCCACATAAAAGATCCCCGTTTCCACAAGATCCTGGAAGAAATGGGTCCCAAAGGAGATCTCGGGGGAAGCATTCTCCGTCACAAAAGCGATCTCCCCAAGAACGGTAATATGATTGATCTCGGCAAAGGAGACCGGCACCCCCAGGGAAGGCGTGGTCGTCCCCCACCGGCCCGGGCCCAAAAGCATCACGGCCATTTTCTCTTTGTTCTCGATCTTTCGATTGAGTTCTCCGACAGCGCGCGCAATATCATAATGCTCGGATTGTGTCTCCAGCGCACAATAAGCCTCCGGATCCACATAAATGATCTTGTCGATGGCCTGCAAAATGTTTCCGCCCAGAAAATTCCCTTTTGAGCAGAAGAGGGTTTTGTCCTTGGGGATCGTTTTCGGGATCTTGACGCGCTGTCCCAATCCCTTGGTCTGCATCGGCCGGCATTGAAGCAGGCTCACTCGGAACTCACCGTTCTTTTTAAAATTGACCGTGAATTCGATATCTACAGGATAGCCATACGCGGCTTCCAGGGCTTTAAGGATCTTTTGCATGATCTGGGCGAACTTGGTTTTTGAAACAAGGGCGTCAAAAGTGATGATCCAGGGTTCTTCGTCCGACCCCATCGCCTGTAATTTTTCCGCGACCTCGTGGTCTTTGATCGCCAGAAGCTCCAAAGGCATCTCCACCTTTTCTTTCAATAATTTCCTGAAAGAGATCGTTTGCGGAATATTTTCTTTGACGTTCAACACATCCACGTCATGCTGGGAGAATCGTTGCGTTGCCGCCATCCCCGCGTAGGCCTTGAGAAGCGGCTCGTCCAAAGCCACGACCCG
>CAZPCF010000155.1:0-5043 GCA_964585045.1 uncultured bacterium | reverse complement strand
GGTCCGGTTCGAAGGAGTCGATTATACGGCTCAGGTCGCGTATCCTTTCGGTCTGGTGTATTTGATGTCGAATTACCACAACGAAAAGCCGGACGATTGGGCGAGGAAGCATTGCTATCGGTCGATTTTCAGCAACAAGATCATTTATTTCAAGTTCGAGGATGGAAGTTTGCGGCCGGCCCGGGATGTGATCCTGGAAAAATACTATGAACTTGAGGAGGCCCAGCGGAAGCGGGCTTCCCAGGCCTAAAAAAGAGGTGCTTTTATGACGACAGAGATGGACGTAAAACCCGTAAGGTCGCGCGATCTCGCGCTGATCGGTTATGATGCCGCGACGGCGATCCTGGAAGTGGTGTTCCGGGCGGGCGGTGTGTACCGCTATCAGGGAGTACCCGAAAGCATTTACCATGGATTGATGGCCGCTCCCTCGCACGGGACCTTCTTTCAAAAGCATATCAAGGTCCAGTACTCTTTTGTAAAGGTCAGCTGATCCTCGCAATGAAAAAGAACCGGCGCCTTTTTTCCGTTACTTTTCTTTTTCTTGTTTTTCCCCTCCTTTGTTTTTCCAGCTCGACCGTTCGGGCTGAAGACCCGCTACTCAAGATCGGGGCGCTTCCGGACCAGAACTCCGTCAAAGGCGGGATGATGTTCCTTGTCCACGCGCAGGTCGCGAACTCGAGTTCCGATACCTCGGTCGAGTTTTGGGGCAATTCCTGTTCCTATGAAAAACATTGGGTGACGGACAATGCCGGGGTGTTCATCCAGTCCTGGACCTGCAACGAAAACGCTCTCGAACAGATCACGCTTGGGCCCGGCGATGTTTATGAAAAGAACATTATCCTCTACATTCCTAAAAAAGATAAAACCGAACCGGTGACCTTCCGGCTCGGGTTCAAGCGTATGAGCGAGAACGGCGATGTTGCGGAGCCTCTTTGGAGCGATCCCGTTACGATGGACGTCATCGTTCCCGAGGAAATGAGGGAAGTGACGCCGGCCCCCGCCGGGGAAGCTACTTCTCAAGCGGCCGATCAGGCCCCGGAGGCCCCGGTTGAAGTGAATGAAACCTCTTCCACCGCAGTGCCGGATCTTGCGGTGCCGGCGGGAAGCCAGCTCCGGATGTTCCAGGATCCCGGCGTTCCTATTACGGTCCGGTCCGGCGAAGAATTTTCAATAGCTTTGGTCAGCAATCCCTCGACCGGATTCCGCTGGAAGATGACCCTGCCGGAAGATCAGAAGACGGTTCAATCTTTGAGCTCCGGGTATGTTGCGCCTCAGAAAATGATACCGGGCGCTCCCGGTGAAGAGGTTTACAAATTCAGGGCCGTGACCCCGGGCGAGACAAAAGTTGATTTTGTCTACGAGCGGCCTTGGGAGCCCGAAACAGCTCCAACCCGAAAGATCTTTACGATCCTTGTCCAAGAAAATTGAGGAGTCGGGGAGTTTCTCCGACCCACTCACCCTGAGTGGAGCCCTGCCGTGCAGTGCGAAATCGAAGGGTCTCCTCGTTAACTCTTTACTATTTCAGGCGCACGATCCCATGAATGAACGCTATGATTTTCAGTGATCAAGAATAATCGGAAATCATGATAGCCAAAGCTTTTTTTCTTTTTTCAAAGAGCAGTTTGGACTGCCCCGATTTCAACCCCGTTGAAATGGATGAGTATTGGGGCTGTCCAAGTCAACACCCATGAAAAGAGAACAGAAACCTGGACGCCAGGTGGTGATCGTGGGGGGCGGCGTCTCAGGCCTCTCCGCCGCTTTTTTTCTTTCCCAAAGAGCCGCTCAGGAGCATCTTCCTCTCAAGATCACCGTGCTTGAGGCCTCAGACCGCTTTGGCGGGGTCCTTGGTACGCTGACCCACGAGGACCTCCGGATGGAAGCCGGGGCGGACGCCTTTTATGCCGGCCAAAAGGATACCACGGACCTTTGTCACCAACTGGGTCTTCAGGAAGATTTGATCGAGGCGGCCCCGTGTTTCCGGCATTTCTTCGGTGTAAAAAACAAAAAGCTCTTTTCCGCCGGGGACCCACCAGACTCATTTTTTGACGGCGCCCGTTTTTTGGGCGATTCCCGGCTGAGTTTTTCCGTGAAGTGCCGGATGCTTTGGGAGCCGTTCATCACGCGCCGAAAGGAAGAGGGGGATGAAAGTCTCGCAAGTTTTATCCGCCGCCGTCTTGGGCAAGGTTTCTACCAGGAGGTCGCAAAACCTTGGGTGCAAGGCGTCTACATGATGGATCCTGAACGGGCGAGTCTGAAGGCCCTGTTCCCGAAGTTCGAGCAAGCCGAGAGGATCCATGGAAGTCTTGCCGGATCTTTTTTGAACAAAAACTTTGGAAAAAAGGAAAAAGGCCCGGCGGAATTTCTCACCTTGAAGCATGGCCTTGAAGGGTTGATCCGGGCGCTTGTGCGGGAGCTGGAGAGGAGCGAGTTGCGGAGATCGGCGCCCGTCCGGAAATGTGCTTATAACACGGGATGGGAAATTACCCTGGAGGATGGGGCGGTGTTGGGCGCGGATAGTTTATGTCTTGCCATGAACGCCTGTGATTCCGCGAAATTACTGTCCGCGGCAGCGCCCAAACTTTCCAGGGCACTTTCGTCCATCCGGTACGATTCGATCGCGACCGTGAATCTCATTTATAACTCCGAAGACGTCCCGGTCTGCGAAGACCGGCCGTCAAGGCCACGCGAGCGTGCCGGGATCGTTGGGATCCAGGCCCGGGACCAGGACCCCGGGTTTGTGGTGTCCATGGAGGGCGAACGATATCCTTTTTCAAGTCTCAAATGGCTCGGCAGGAATGCGGACGGGAAACGCCTCTTCCTGCGTGCGTTTTTGTCCGAAACGATGATCCCCGAGGTTTTTAGTGAGGACGATGAAACGCTCAAGCAAAAGATCCTGACCTTTTTGAACGATCTTCTGGGCATCCAGGCCAAGCCTTTGTTCATCGATGTCAAACGCTACCCCAGAGCATTGCCTCAATACGAAACGGGACATCTTGAGCGCGTGGCGCGGATCGAACAAATGAGCTCGCAATACCCCGGCCTTTTTTTTGCGGGGAACGGATTCCGCGGATTCGGCATCACCGATTGCATTCGCCAGGCCAAGATCGCGATTGCCAGCCTCCCGGTCCCGAACCGCTAGAGGGGTATATCCCGCCTCAGACTCCCACTTGGGAAGCAATTCCAGTGCGCCTTGTCACCCTGCCCGCTCCACGGGCGTGCCTCCGCGCACTGGATCGCCGACCTGTTGAATTGAGAGACGCTCTTCGAGAAACCAGCTCTGGCAGTCTCCCCGAAGATGGGGTATAATCCGCCCCCATGCAAATTCGAGAAAATCCCATGTCTCCTGAGCCTTGCTATTCTTCGGGGGCCTCCTCCGAGACTCAAAGCGCGGACTCTGCCAAGGCTCGTTCTCACAAATACAGACGCCTCCGCCTTTTTTTGATCAAGCCTTCCAAATATGATGATGAAGGCTACGTGATCCGGTATTGGAAAGGGGTCTTGCCCAGCAATACGCTTTCCTGTCTGAACGGGTTGAGCGAAGACGTTCGCGAACGGGGAGTTTTGGGTGGGGATCTGGCTTGGGAGATCACGCTGATCGATGACACGGTGCAGGGGATCCCTTATAAAAAGATCATCAAGGAAAGTCGTCGGGCCGGGACCAAGACTGTGATCTGCCTGGTCGGGGTCCAATCCAACCAGATGCCGCGCGCCGCGGATATTGCGATGAAATTCCGCAAGGCCGGGATCGATGTCCTGTTGGGAGGGTTCCATGTGAGCGGCGTGATGGCGACCTTGCCCGACCTTTCCCCGGAACTCGTGACGCTCCGAAACGCGGGCGTGAGCCTTGCGGCGGGCGAAGCCGAGGGAGGACACTGGGAACAAATGTTGAGTGACGCGATCCATGACCGGCTCCAACCCGTTTATAATTTTCTGAACGCTATTCCGGATATTTCCCAGGCACCGTTCCCGCGCATCAACCCCAAACACCAGAAACGTTATGCGCTTCAACATTTCGGGACGCTTGACTGCGGCCGCGGGTGCCCCTTCGGGTGCAGTTTCTGCACCGTGATCAATGTCCAGGGCAGGAAGATGCGCTTCCGCGATGTCGAACTCTTGATCGAAACGGTCCGCGAAGGTTACCGTCTCCATCAGATCTCCCATTATTTTTTCACGGATGATAATTTCTGCCGTCACAAGAACTGGGAGACGATCCTGGACCGGTTGATCGAGCTGAAAGAAAAAGAGGGGATCCCGTTCCATTTCATGATGCAGCTGGACACCCAGGCCCATACGGTGCCGAATTTCGTGGAGAAGGCCGCCCGGGCCGGCTGCCGGCAGGTTTTTATCGGAATGGAAAGCTTGAACCAGGAGAATCTCAAGGCTGTAAAGAAGAGCCAGAACGACATCGAAGATTTTAAAAAACTTGTGGATTCTTTTCATGAGGTGGGGATCGTTTGCCACCTGGCCTATATCATCGGGTTTCCTCTGGATACGGTGGAATCGGTCAAACAGGACATCGAAAAATTGCTGTCCTTCGGCGCGGGGCAGGCGTCGTTTTTTATGATGACGCCGATTCCGGGCGCCATGGATTATAAAAATGCCCTTGCGAAGGGAATGTTGCTGGATGCGGACCTCAACAACTATGACACATTTCATGAAACACACCGCCATCCGCGGATGAAGCCGGGGGAATGGCAAGCTGCTTACGAGGCCGCCTGGAAGACCTTTTTCAGCGTGGAAAACATGAAGCGGATTCTGGCGAGAGATCTCAAGGGCGATAACTATTGGGGAATGTTCACGAATTTCCTTTGGTACAAGAACTCCGTCGACATAGAAGGCGGTCATCCGATGCTTCATGGTTTTTTCCGCCTGAAGGGACGTTTGGAACGCCGGCCGGGCTATCCGATCGAAAGCCCCTGGGTCTATTTTAGGCGGAGATTTTCGGATATCCTGCGCTCTATGAAAGGATGCTGGAAGCTGATGTTTGAACTTGAAGAGGTTTGGCTCGCGACGCGCCGCCGGGGACCGCTCGAACAAAAAGTG